>CALBRU010000421.1 GCA_937927695.1 uncultured Thiomonas sp.
CCGATGCAGGGCACGGCGGCCGACCTCATCAAGATGGCGATGATCGCCGTCGATGCCGCACTCGTGCGCGAAAAACTGCGTAGCCGGGTGGTGATGCAGGTGCACGACGAACTGGTGCTCGAAGTGCCCGAGGACGAGACGCATTGGGTGCGCGAGCACATCCCCCGTCTGATGGCGGGAGTTGCCCATCTCGACGTCCCGCTGCTGGCTGAAATGGGCATGGGCGCCAACTGGGAGCTGGCGCACTGAGCGTGGCAACTGAGCGCGGCAACTGAGCGCGGCAGGTCTGGGGCGGTCAGACGATGCGAACCTGCAGCGGCGTGAGGCCGTCTATCGTGCCGCGCAGTACTTGGCCGCGGGTGATGGCGCCGACGCCATCGGGCGTGCCGGTGAAAATCAGGTCGCCGGGTTTCAAGGTGAACAGGGTCGAGAGCCGGGCGATGGTTTCGTCCACCGACCAGATCATCTGCTCCAGCCGCCCTTGCTGACGCACGGCACCATCGACCGTCAGCGCAATCGCGCCACTGTTCAGCTCGGCGCCGGGTTGACGCGGCGTGATCGGGCCGACGGGGGCGGATTGGTCGAAGGCCTTGCCGATTTCCCACGGCCGACCCTGCGCCTTCATCTGCCCCTGCAGATCGCGGCGGGTCAGGTCGAGGCCGACCGCGTAGCCGTAGATGTGCGCGGCGGCCTGCCCCACGGGAATGTCGCGGCCCGCAGCGCCGATGGCGACGACCAGCTCGATTTCGTGATGCAGATCTTGCGTAACGGACGGGTAGGCGATGTCGCCGGTCTGCCCAGCGGCAACCGCAATCACTGCGTCGGCATCGCCGGGCTTGCAGAAAAAAAACGGCGGCTCACGATTCGGGTCTGAGCCCATTTCCCGCGCATGGGCCGCGTAGTTGCGCCCGACGCAATACACGCGGCGCACGGGAAAGGCGAGATCGCTGCCCACGATGGGCAGCAGGGCGGGGGAGTGGGGTGGGAAGGCGGTGGGCATGACAGGTTCGGTCTCGATTGGTTGAACGAGTGTAGGCAGGGAGCAGGTCACTCAAGGCGAAATGTGGCGCGGATTCCACGCTGATTCACGCACTGTTACAGATCGAGCCATCCCGCGTGGGGCAGGTCTTGATCTTCATCAGCCGCTGCGCATACGATATATGAAACGATAAACATTATCATTTGCGCATTGCCATCAAGCAGATTCTTTCAGGTCAGATCATGCACACCGACTCCGTAGTGGTTTCCCTCGCACAGCTTCCCTATGGGCAATGCGCCCAGGTGGTCGATTTCGATGGCGGGCGCGCCATGGTGCAGCGCATGGTCATGCTCGGTATCCGCCGTGGCGTGCCGCTGTGCGTGGTGCACGGCCCCGGGCCGCGGGGCACGGTGGTGCAGGTGGGCGGTGCGCGCATTGCGCTGGGGCGGGGCGTGACTGACAAAATCCGCGTGATGCCTATCGTAGCTTCGGCGGCTGCGTCGCCTGCGGTGCATCAAAAGGCTGCGGCATGAGCGCGTGTCACGATCCGGATTGCGCCGTCGCCGCGGATGCAGACGCCGGCCTGCCGGTGATCGCTCTGGCGGGCAACCCCAATTGCGGCAAGACCACGATTTTCAACCTGCTCACCGGGGCGCATCAGCATGTGGGCAACTGGCCCGGCGTCACGGTGGAGCAGCGCCGGGGCACGGCTTCCGCGGCAGGGCTGAAGCTCTCGGTGATCGATCTTCCTGGCGTGTACAGCCTGCTGGGCGGCGGCGGCGCCGATCAGGGGGTGGCGCGCAACTTTCTACTCGATGAGCGCGTGGATCTCATCGTCAACATCGTCGATGCCTCCAATCTCGAACGCCATCTGGCGCTGACCTTCGAACTGTTCGAAACCGGCAAGCCGCTGATCCTCGCGCTCAATATGGTGGACGAGGCACAGGCGCTCGGCCTGGAGCCGCAGGTGCATGCGCTGTCCGAACACCTCGGTGTGCCCGTGGTGCCGCTGGTCGCACGAAAAGGCCGTGGCCGCACGGAACTGCTCGACACCATTCGTGGCGCCTTGCATAAAGCGCCCTGCGCCTTGATGCCGTCCTATCCGCCCGAGGTCGAGCAGGCGATCGATCAGGTCGGCGCCCAACTCGCCGTGCCCTCATCACCGCGGCGCCGCTTCGATGCGCTGCGGCTGCTCGAAGGGCTGGTGGTGTCGCCCTCGGTCGAGGTACGGGCCGGCGTGGCGGCGGCGCAGGCGCAGGTGCTCGCCCAGGCTGGCGAAGAAGTGGCCGATCTGGTTGCGGCCACCCGCTTTGGCTGGGCGCACCAGCTCGCAAGCATTGCCATGCAGCGCAGCGGCAAGATGGGGGTGCGCCACCGCGTGACCGATGTGCTCGACCGCGTGGTGCTCAACGAGTGGCTGGGCGTGCCGGTGTTTTTGCTGGTGCTGTATCTGGTGTTCGTGGTGAGCTTCAGCGGCGGCAATATCTTTCTCGACTTTTTCGATCAGGCCTCGTCGGCGCTGCTCATCAGCGGCGTCGGCCACGTGATGCTGCAGGCCGGGCTGCCCGATTGGATGGTGTCCATGGTCGCTGGCGGCGTGGGCGGCGGGCTCAACCTGGTCATCTCGTTCATCCCGCCCATCGGCCTCACTTTTTTGTTCCTCGCGTTTCTCGACGACTCGGGCTACATGGCGCGCGCCGCCTATGCGATGGACCGCTTCATGCGGCGCATGGGCCTGCCCGGCAACTCGCTGGTGCCCATGGTCATCGGCTTTGGTTGCAATGTGCCGGCCATCATGGGCTCGCGCATCATCGAAGACCCGCGCGGCCGCCTGCTGACGGTGCTGATGCAGCCCTTCATGTCGTGCTCGGCGCGGCTGACCATCTATATGGCGTTCGCCGTAGTGTTTTTCCGCAGTACCGGCGGGCAGGTGGTGTTTCTGCTGTACGTGCTGGGCATCGTGGTGGCGCTGTTGACCGCGTGGATGCTGGGCAAGACGGCCATCCGTGGCGAGCCCATGCCGTTTGTCATGGAACTTCCGCCCTATCGCCTGCCTAGCCTGCGCAGCGTAGGGCTGCAGGCCTGGCAGCGGTTGAAGGTGTTCATGTTCCGCGTCGGCAAGGTGATCGTGGTCATCGGGGTGGTGTTGTTCGTGCTCCCCGGCATCGGCTGGACAGCCAAGGGCCTGCAGGCGACCGACATCGATCACTCCCTGCTCGCGCAGGGCAGCCGGGCCATTGCGCCAGTGTTCGAGCCCATGGGCATCACCCGGGAGAACTGGCCCGCGGTGTCGGGCCTGCTGGCGGGCGCAGCCGCCAAAGAGATCGTGATCGGCACGCTCAACGGCATTTATCAGCGACAGCAGGCTTCCGACTTGATGGCGGCCTACCGTCAGCCTGATGTGGGCGCCAAGCTATGGGAGGCCGCCAAGACCATTCCCGAAAACGCCGTGGCCTTTTTCGGCAGCTTCCTCGATCCGCTGGGGCTGCACGATCTGCAGTCCACCAACGCGACCGAGCAGGCCAGCGGCGCCAGCAACGAAACCCTCGCCGGGCTGGCTGCTGCCTTCACCCCGCTGTCGGCCTTCGCCTATCTGGTGTTCGTCTTGCTGTACGTGCCCTGCGCCAGCACCATGGGGGCGCTGCGCCGTGAGGTGGGCTGGGGCTGGATGGTGTTTTCCGTGCTTTACGGCATCGGCATAGCCTGGGCCGCGGCCACGGTGATCTATCAGATCGGCACGTTTGCCCAGCATCCCCAATCGTCCGCCCTGTGGGTGGCCGCTTGCGTTGCCGCCTTTGTGCTGCTGGTGGTGGGCCTGCGCCAATACGGCGACCGCACCGAGCGCCGCGTGGCGACGCAGGGGCTGGAGAGCTTGGTATGAACCCGCTGTTCGCCGTGCGCGATTGCCTGCGCGAAAAGCAGCCTGCCAGCGCCGCCGAGATTGCCGCCTGCGTACAGGTTTCAGCGTTAGTTGCCGAAGACATGCTGGCGCACTGGGTGCAGCGAGGGTTAGTCGAACGGATCGATGCGCAGGGCGGCGCCTGCAGCAGCGGCTCCTGCGGAAGTTGTGGCCAATGCGGCACCCGCAAGACGGCGGCAGCGCTTTACCAGTGGCGCGGTCTGCAGGCAGCCGCTGTATCCCCGTCAAAAGCCCCGGTGTTGATGCTGCGCCCTGCCTGAACTTCGGCGGCTTTGCAAGCACGGGGTTTTGCCGGGCGGCCTAAGCTAGCGTTCTTTACCTCACGGAGAAGAACGCCATGCACAACTCTATGCTTTATCGCCGTCTTGGCCGCAGCGGCCTGCAAGTCAGCCTGTTTTCGCTCGGTTCCTGGGTGACATTTCACAATCAGGTCGATGCGTCGGGCGTGCGCGAGATGATGGCTGCCGCGCGCGATGCGGGAATCAATTTTTTCGACAACGCCGAGGTCTATGCCAATGGCGAAAGCGAGCGGCTGATGGGTGAGGCGCTGGCGCAGCTCAAGTGGAACCGGCTCGACTATGTAGTGTCGAGCAAGTTTTTCTGGGGGCTCGACGCGGGCACGGCCGAAAAACCGCGCATCAATGGCCGCAACACCCTGAACCGCAAGTATCTGATGCAGGCGGTCGATGGCAGCCTCAAGCGCATGGGCCTGGATTTCATCGACCTGATCTACTGCCATCGCCCCGATCCGCATACCCCTATCGAAGAAACTGTCTGGGCGCTGCACAACGTCATCGAGCAGGGCAAGGCGCTGTATTGGGGCACCAGCGAGTGGAGCGCCGACGAGATTCGTGCCGCCTACGAGGTTGCCGAGCGGCACCATCTGCACAAGCCGGTGATGGAGCAGCCGCAATATCACCTGTTCCATCGCAAGCGGGTGGAGCAGGAGTACGCCCGGCTCTACGACGACATCGGCCTGGGGCTCACGACCTGGAGCCCACTGGCGTCAGGTCTGCTGACGGGCAAATATCGACAGGGCATCCCCGCAGGCAGCCGCGGCGCGATGCAGAACGTGAGCTTTTTGCGCGACGGTCTGCTCGACGCGCAGAAGAATGCCGCGGTGGGCGAGTTCGAAGGCATCGCGCAGCAACTCGGGTGCAGCGTGGCGCAACTGGCGCTGGCCTGGGTGGCGCACAACCCGCGGGTGAGTTCGGTCATTCTGGGGGCTTCGAAGCTGTTGCAACTGCAGGAGAACCTGGGCGCACTAGACGTGCTGCCCAGGCTCACGCCGGAGGTGCTGGCGCAGATGGACGCCATCTCCGCACCGCTAGCGGTCTGATCGTTCAGCTGA
>CALBRU010000422.1 GCA_937927695.1 uncultured Thiomonas sp.
AGATCAACGATCAAACCTTGGCCTTTACGACTTGGCAACGTACCACGGCATGGCGATTTTCAAGCCTGCGCGCACGCTGAAATCGGGGTTGTAGCCCAACAGGCGTTTGGCCTTGCTGATATCGGCAAGGGAATGACGCACGTCACCCTTGCGAAAGTCACGATAGACCGGCGGGGTGAATTCCACGGTAGTGTCAAGCGCCATGATTTCCTCGCTCAACAACTGGTGAAGGGTGTTCAGGCTGGTCTGCTCGCCAAATGCCACGTTGTAGACCTGATTCGCCGCTTCGGGATGGGTACTCAGCCCCGCCAGCACATTAGCCTGCACCACGTTGTCGACATAACAGAAGTCGCGCGTTGTCTCGCCATCCCCATTGATGAAACAAGGCTGATTACCACGGATGGCCTTGGCCCAATTGGGAATGACCGCCGCATAAGGCCCATTGGGGTCCTGGCGGGTGCCGAATACGTTGAAATAGCGCAGCCCGATGCTCTGCAAGCCATAGACCCGGCCGAACACGTCGGCATAGAGTTCGTTGAGATATTTGGTCACCGCATACGGCGACAGCGGCTTGCCGATGAGGTCTTCGACCTTAGGCAAGCCCGGGTGATCGCCATAGGTGGAACTGGAAGCCGCGTAAACGAAGCGGCCCACACCCGCGTCGCGCGCGGCGACCAGCATGTTCAGAAAACCAGTGGCATTGACCGCATGCGTTGCCAGCGGGTTTTCAATCGAGCGCGGCACAGACCCCAAAGCTGCCTCATGCAACACGATGTTGACGCCCTGGCAGGCCCGCTGGCAAGTCTGCGGATCGACAATGTCACCCTCGATGAAGGTGTGCCGCTTCCAGGCCTCTTCGCCGACGAGGCGCCGCACTTCATCCAGATTGGATTGATGGCCGGTTGAAAAATTGTCCAGACTGACCACGTCCTGGCCATGAGTTAGAAGCGTTTGGATCAGGTGAGAGCCGATGAATCCGGCGCTCCCCGTCACCAGCCAGCGCTGGGGCTTTGAAGACAGCATTTGTTCGATCGACATGGCGGCTCAAAGTCTCCAGACCTGGGCGCCGTGCGACTGAAGCGCGGCAGCGTCGTATTGACACTTGATGTCCATGAAAATGCCAGATGGCAGCAGCTTTTCGAGAGTTTCGGCGACCGACATGTCCTTGTAGGCTTGGTGCGCCACGGCCGCCACGATGGCCTGAGCGCGTGGCAATTCGGCCCAAGGCGTAAGCGTGACGCCATATTCATGCACGGCCTCGCCCGCATCGGCAATGGGGTCGTGCACGATCACGTTGACCCCGTATGACGCCAGTTCGCGAATCACGTCGATCACTTTGGAGTTGCGCAGATCGGGGCAGTTCTCCTTGAAAGTCAGACCGAGAACGATCACGTCGCTCCCCTTGATCGGCAGGCCCGCCTGACTCATTTGTTTGATCGTCTGCTCAGCGATGTATTTACCCATGCCGTCATTGATTCGACGCCCCGCCAGAATCACTTGCGGGTGATAGCCGAGCATGTCGGCCTTGTGCGTGAGGTAATAAGGATCGACGCCGATGCAATGCCCCCCCACCAGACCCGGGCGGAATGGCAGGAAATTCCACTTGGTACCCGCCGCCTTGAGCACTTCCAAGGTATCGATGCCAATGCGGTGGAAAATGAGTGACAACTCGTTCATCAGCGCAATATTCAGGTCACGCTGCGTGTTTTCAATCACTTTCGCCGCCTCAGCCACTTTGATGCTTTCGGCGCGATGAACCCCGGCCGTAATCACTGAGGCATAAACATTAGCGACGGTTTCAAGTGTTTCCGAAGTGTCTCCGGAAACCACCTTGACGATTCGGGTCAGGGTGTGCTCTTTGTCACCAGGATTGATACGCTCGGGTGAATAGCCGACGAAAAAGTCTTTTTTCCACTTCAGCCCCGACTGTTTTTCAAGAATCGGGACACAGATTTCTTCGGTAGCCCCAGGATAAACGGTCGATTCATAGACCACGATGGCGCCGGGTTTGAGATATTTGCCAACGGAGGTGCTCGCGCCCACGAGGGGGCTGAAATCCGGGTTGTGGGCATCGTCAACTGGCGTTGGCACTGCGACGATCACAAAGTCGGCCTCCTTCAGTTTCGAGGCATCGGTTGTGGGCTCGAGCAAGGTCGCCTGCTTGAGATTCTCCTGACTGACTTCTCCAGTCGGGTCGACATGCTTGCAATAAGCCGAAATTTTTTCGACCGAGAGGTCGAATCCGATCGTGCGATATCTTTTTCCAAATTCAACGGCCAAAGGAAGACCGACATACCCCAATCCCACCACAGCAACTACTGTCATCGTTCTCTTTCTAAAAGTTGAAAATTATCTTGCGCCTTCACCAAAAATCACGACTCGCACCGTCTCGAACAAAATAAAGAAATCGAGAAAGACGCTGTTGTTTTTTACGTAGTAAAGATCGAACTGCAGCTTTCTCTTCGCGTCTTCCACAGAGGCGCCATAGGCGTAGCGCACCTGCGCCCAACCCGTGACCCCCGGTTTGACGCTGTGACGAATCGCATAGAAGGGAATATCCTTTTCGAGCATGTCCACAAAGGTCGGGCGCTCCGGCCGCGGCCCGACCATACTCATTTCTCCGCGCAAGACATTGATCAACTGAGGCAGTTCGTCAATACGTGTTTTGCGGATGAAAGCGCCGACACGGGTGATCCGGTTGTCATTGGTGCTGGCCCATCGTGCTACGCCATCTTTTTCTGCATCCGTGCGCATACTGCGGAATTTGAGGCAGTAAAAAGACTTTCCAAAAAGCCCAACACGCTCTTGCTGAAAAAATACAGGCCCCCGATCTTCTAATTTAATGAACAGCGCAGCCAATAACATGACGGGCCAAAGGGCAAGCAGAAGAACGCTGGCGCTGAAGATGTCGAATAGACGCTTGGCCCAGGCACGGATGTGGCCTTGTGTAAAACCGCCCCCATAAATCAGCCAACTTGCCTTCATGCTTTCCAGCGGAACCTCGCCTTTCAAGCGCTCGTAGAAAGTCGGCAAATTGTGAACCGGCGTGCCGAGAATCCGGGCCTCGAGCAGCTGGCGGATCGGGAGCACGCCACCCCGATGTTCGCGTACGGCAACAATGATTTCATCCACCCGCATATCGAGCACGACCTGTTCGAGAGGCGCATTTTCGTCAAATACCTTGCCAGCAAGTTGAACCGGCGGCTGATCATTTTGCTGAGTGGGATAGAAGCCGACGATGCTGTAGGAAGAACCGTGATATTCCATGATCTGGCGCGATAGCGCTTGAGCCTCGCGCCCATTTCCGACGATCAAAATGCGTCGCGTCATGCCAGACAGCGCTGTTTGTCGCAGGAAAATATAACGGATCAGCACGAGAAGTGCCATTTGAAACAAATAGGCAAACGCCAGCACTCGAAACGAACTACCGGCTTCGGTGAACATCAGGGTGAACCAGTAAACCGGAAAGAAGACGAAGGCGAACGCAACCGAGGTGCGCCCTAAAAAGCTGCGTAAGCTGTTTTCCGCATCAATACGGTAAACACCCAATGCGGTATATAGCAAAACGGTCAACGCCGTATACAGAATCAGCGGATAGAATCCCTGCTGAATCCAATACGAAAAGTCTTGTTTACCTGCGGTCATCACATAAACAGACCAAGTTGCAAGCGCAAACGACAGAATGGAAATCGCCAGATCAACCAGCAATTCCAGCGTCATTTTTGCGGGAATGTATAGATTAAAGATCTTGAACATTTTTCACTCTGGGTATTGGATTATTGCGTCAGTAAAGCAGGCGGCAATCCGGCGCGGTTGTGACACCACCTCGTTGCCAGAATTTTGCGCTGCAAGGTGGTCAGATCGATGTGAAATTTTTGGCAGTTCTGACGACAAATCT
>CALBRU010000423.1 GCA_937927695.1 uncultured Thiomonas sp.
CCTGGGCTTTCTGGAAAAACCTCTTTTGATTGACAAGAGGATGGAATCTCAGTCCAATGGAGAGCTTTTTTCCGGAATCTTGGTCTTGCGCGTGGCAAGACTTTAAGTTTTCGACTTTAAGTTCGACTTTAAGTTTTTTAGGCGCGCGTATTTTGGATTTGTGGGGTGGTGTGCATGGGTGTGCACGGCATGAATGCACAGGTTCTGGCGCGCAGCTCCTATTTTTATCAAGGTGAGTTTCATGAAACGTACGTATCAACCTTCGAAGACCCGCCGTCAGCGTACCCACGGCTTTTTGGTGCGGATGAAGACCAGGGGTGGCCGCGCGGTCATCAATGCGCGCCGCGCCAAGGGCCGCAAACGTCTGGCTGTCTAAGATTCGCGGGGCTGTTGAGTTTGAACGATCTGCGGCTTGCTGCTTTGCGGGCTGCCGATATCGATCTTTCGACAGTCGGGGACGTCATGGCAGATCAGCCGATCTCGCGATCGGGCACTCTGCATCTCGAAATGTTGCGGCAACCCGAAGCGTTTGCCGCAATGTTTGCTGCGCGCTACGCGCAACAGGCTGAATTTCGCCTGCACTACCGCGCTGCGCCGAGCGATTGGGTGCAAAACGGGACCCCTGCCTCCGCCCAGCCGCGCTGCTGGCTTGGTCTGGTCATTCCGAAAAAGTTCTGTAAACCTGCGGTACGGCGCAATCTGATCAAGCGGGTGATGCGCCAGGCGCTGCGTGAGTTGCGGCTGCCGAGCCAGGCGCAGATACAGGCGCCGGTGTTGATGCTGCGGTTGACGCGCAAATTGCCGGCGGAATTTCGCAGCGCCCGTTCACCGGCTTTGCTGGCCTATGTGCAGCAGGCGGTGAACGCTTTGCTCAAAAGCTGGATCGAACGTACGGTCATGGTGACTGGGCGAAGTGCCGCATGAAGTCTGTTCTGATCGGTCTGGTACGGCTGTACCGTCTGCTGCTGAGTCCTTGGGTGGGCGGTCAATGCCGCTTTTACCCCACTTGTTCGCAATACACCATCGAAGCGCTGGAGCGGCATGGGGCAGCGGCGGGCAGCTATCTGGGCGCGGTCAGAATTTTGCGATGTCAGCCCTGGTGTCAGGGGGGGCATGAGCCGGTGCCAGACGCCTTTACCTGGGCGCCCTGGCGCCGACGGATGGAAGAGGACGAAGCGTCAGATACGGCTGCGCCAGATGGGTCGCAGGCCTTGTCACCGCAGCCCATGCACAATAGCGGGTCGAGGTCTGATGAGTCAGTCTCGTCTGCGGAGTCTGGCGCTTGCGCTGAGGGGCCGGAAAGCCCGGTTTCATTTCCCTCTGCTTCATCCCTGCGTGCTTCATCGTTCACCCCCAAGCCCTGAAGTCATCGGGCACTTCTGCATCACTACAACAGGATTTGCGTATGGATCTCCGCCGTTCGGTTCTCTGGGTGGTTTTCACCATGTCGATGATTTTTCTGTACAACTCCTGGCTGCGCTACAACGGCGAGACGGATTTGTTCGGAACGCCACCGGCCCATCCGGCGCAAGTCGCCAGCGCGCCGACCAGCGCAGTGCCGCAGGCGGCGCCGAGTGCGGCCACGCCGCCGAATGTCGCCGGTGCTGCGGCAACCGCGCCGCTGTCCGCTCCGGTCGCAACGCCGTCTGCCGCTCCCGCGGCTCAGCTCACCACCATCCGTACCGATCTGATGGATGTGAAAATTTCTTCGCGCGGCGGCAATCTGGTTTATGCCAAGCTGCTCAAGTATGAGAGCCGCACCGAGCCGGGCAAGAACGTGGTCTTGTTCGACGATACGGCGAACAATAAATACATGGCGCAGTCGGGCTTGATCGGGGGCGACTTTCCCAACCATGAAACCGAAATGACGGTGCTGCCTGGTCCGCGCGACATGGGCAACGCCAAGACGCTGCAGGTCAAACTGGTTTCTCCCGATCTGGGCGGCATCAAGCTCGAGCGCACCTACACCTTCACCCGCGACAGCTATGTGGTGAATGTGCAGAACACCATCACCAACACCGGCAGTGTCGCGGTGGCGCCGCAGATGTATATGCAGCTGGTGCGCGACGGCAATACGCCTGCGGGTGACGAGTCGCACTTCTATCACACCTATACCGGCCCGGCGTATTACGACAACGCCAACAAGTTCCAGAAGTTCGAGTTCAAGGATCTGAAGACTCAAGAGGCGCCGAAGAAGGCGGACAGCGGCTGGGTGGCCATGATTCAGCACTACTTCGTTTCGGCCTGGGTGCCCGAGCCTTATGTAGGCCCGCGTGATCTCTATACCCGCAAGCTGGGTGAGAACCTGTATGCGGTGGGGGTGATCCAGCCGCTGGCGCAAATTGCGCCGGGCAAGAGCATCACCACCGATGCCAAGCTGTTCGTCGGCCCTGAGCTGGAGAGCACGCTGGGCGCCCTCGCCCCTGGCCTTGAACTGGTGAAGGACTACGGCTGGGTGACCATTTTGGCCAAGCCGATTTTCTGGCTGCTGGAGATGATCCACAAAGTGGTGCAGAACTGGGGCTGGTCGATCATTGTGCTCACGCTGCTGATCAAGCTGGCGTTCTTCCCACTGACGGCAGCGAGCTATAAGTCGATGGCGCGCATGAAGGCCGTGGGGCCGCGCATCAACGCGCTGCGCGAGACTTACAAGGGCGACCAGGCCAAGATGAATCAGGCCATGGTCGAGCTCTACCGCAAGGAGAAGATCAACCCGCTGGGCGGCTGCCTGCCCATCGTGATCCAGATCCCGGTGTTCATCGCGCTGTACTGGGTGCTGCTGTCGAGCGTGGAGCTGCGCGGCGCGCCGTGGATTCTGTGGATCCACGATCTGTCGGCCAAAGACCCTTACTACATCCTGCCGGCCATTATGACGGCGACGTCTTTCTTGCAGGTCAAGCTCAATCCGACCCCGCCCGATCCGATGCAGGCGCGGCTGATGTGGATCATGCCGGCGGCGTTCTCCATCATGTTCTTCTTCTTCCCGGCTGGACTGGTGCTGTATTGGCTGACCAACAACACTACGTCGATTGCGCAGCAGTGGTTCATCAATAAAAAAATGGGCGTAGGCGTGTTGACCGACACCACGGCGGCGGCCAAGTAAAGGTCCGCGCGATAAAGGACCGTCAGATCCGCGCGGTTGCCCGGCCATGAATCTATTGGCGCAAGACGCCGATCCGATCGTGGCCATTGCCACGGCGCCCGGTCGCGGCGCCGTGGGCATCGTCCGGGCTTCGGGCAAATCGCTTGGGGCTTTGGTACAGGCCATCACGGGCCGGGAGCTGCTGCCGCGCCATGCCACTTACCTGCCGTTCGGGGATGGTCAGGGCGGGGTGATCGACCAAGGGTTGGCGCTGTTTTTTCCGGCGCCGCATTCGTACACCGGGGAAGACGTGCTGGAGCTGCAGATCCACGGCGGGCCGGTGGTGCTGCAACTGCTGCTGGCGCGGCTGCTCGAACTGGGGGCTTCTTCACGCTTGCGTGTGGCGCAGCCCGGCGAGTTCACCCGGCGGGCGTTTCTCAACGGCAAACTCGATCTGGCGCAGGCCGAGAGCGTGGCCGATCTGATCGAGGCCAGTACCGAGGCGGCTGCACGCAGCGCTACCCGGGCGCTGGCTGGCGAGTTGTCGCAGGCGGTGCGCGCACTGGCCGCCGAGCTGGTCGAGTTGCGCCTGCTGGTCGAGGCCACGCTCGATTTTCCCGAGGAGGACATCGACTTTTTGCGCCAGGCGCAGGCGCAGCGGCGTTTGCAGGACTTGCAGCAGACGCTGCAGCAGGTGCAGGCCAAGACGCGGCAGGGCGCACTGCTGCGCGAGGGGCTCCAGGTGGTGCTGGCCGGGCAGCCGAATGTGGGCAAGAGCTCCTTGCTCAACGCTTTGGCGGGGGCCGAGCTGGCCATCGTCACGCCCATTGCGGGCACGACGCGAGACAAGGTGAGTCAGACCATCCAGATCGAGGGCGTGCCCCTGCACATCGTCGATACTGCGGGCCTGCGCGATAGTGCCGACGCGGTGGAGCGCATCGGCGTGGAGCGCAGTTGGCACGCCATCGCGGGTGCGGATGTGGTGGTGTTTTTGCACGATCTCACGCGTCTGCAGGCGCCGGGCTATGCCCAGGCCGAGGCAGAAATCGCCCGTGGACTCCCCAAGGGCGCGCCGCTGCTCCACGTTTTCAACAAGCGCGATTGCGTCGAAACCAGCGCCCAGGCGCGGCTGTTGCCGCAGGTCTGGACGCAATGGGGCGTGGAGGCCGGTGAGTCGGTCTGGATTTCCGCCGCTACCGGAGACGGCCTGCAGGAACTGCGTCTCAAGCTGCTGCAACTGGCAGGCGCGCAGCCGACCAGCGAGGGCGTGTTCATCGCCCGTCAGCGCCATGTGCAGGCGCTGGAGCGGACCGGACAACACCTCGGCGCGGCCTTGCACTTGATCGAGCTGGATGCGCAGGCGCCGCTCGATCTGCTCGCCGAAGAACTGCGGCTATCGCATCAGGCGCTGATGGCGATCACCGGCGAATACACCCCGGACGATCTGCTCGGGGCGATTTTTTCCAGTTTCTGTATCGGCAAATAAATCAAGTTCGACGCGGCGATAAATCTCCTGCATTGATCGCCGCGCTCAGATCGCCTGCGGCAAACTGGGCGATGGTTCGGAAGGCCTGGGCGAACATCTGCTCGTAGTGATCTTGCTCGACAAAGCCGATGTGCGGTGTGCAGATGGCGTTTTCCAGTCGCAGCAGCGGGTGGCCCTGCAGAATCGGCTCGGCTTCGAACACATCCACCGCTGCCAGACCCGGCCGTCCGCGATTGAGCGCGGCCACCAACGCATCCGGGGCGAGGAGGTCGGGGCGGGCGGTGTTGACGAGCAAAGAGGTGGGTTGCATCAGCGACAGATCGGCCAGAGTGATGAGATGGCGAGTGGCATCAGTGAGGCGCAGGTGCAGGCTGAGCACGTCGCTGGTGGCGAAGAAGGCTTCACGCGACTCGGCTGCCAGCAGGCCTTGCTCGGTTGCGCGCGTGCGCGAGGCCTCGCTGCCCCAGACCTGAACCTGCATGTCGAAAGCCTGCCCGTACCGCGCAACACGCTGGCCAATACGGCCATAGCCCCAGATGCCCAGCGTCTTACCCGCGAGGCGCTGACCGAGACCGAAATTGGGCGGCATCGATTGCGACTTCAGCCCGGCCTGCTGCCAGGCGCCATGCTTCAGGCTGGCGACATACTGCGGCAGACGTCGCATGGCGGCCAAAACCAGCGCCCAAGTCAGCTCGGCGGTGACGCCGGGGTCGGTCTGCCCATCGGCTACAGCGACGCCCAGATCGCTGCACGCTTGCACGTCCACATGCGGGCCGATCCGGCCGGTCTGCACTACGAGCTGCAACTTGGGGCACTTTTCGAGCAACTGCCGCGACAACACGGTGCGGTCGCGAATCAGCACCAGCGCTTGGGTGTCGCGCAGGCGCACGCTGAGCTGACCTACGCCTTTGACGGTGTTGTTGAATATCTTGAGGTCGTGACCGTCGAGCTGCTGCGCGCAATCGAGCTTGCGCACCGCATCCTGATAGTCGTCGAGCACGGTGATCTGCATGGTTATCCGTCCGATGAAACACCTGAGCCGATCAGTGTAGGCCCTTGGAACAGCGCGGAAGAAAGGCGCTTGAGGCGGGCGGATTGGTAGTGCCCCGAATAGGAGTTTCCCGATTTTGCTGCACCGCAGCTTGCGTCTGTCGCCAGCCACAGAATATAAGCTGGGCTTGATATATGCCTGTCTGCCGCCCGGTGCATCGAACGACGCGGCGGGGTCAGACGACATGGAGGCCGAAATGGATGTCAAAGGGAAATGGCTGCTGCCCACCAGCCCGCAGAAAACCTGGGAGGCGCTCAACAGCCCGGAAGTGCTCAAAGCCTGCATTCCGGGTTGCGAATCGATCACCGACACCGGTTCGGGACATTTCGAGATCGTGCAGGTGCTGGCGGTCGCCGGGTTCAAGACGCGCTTCAGCAGCACGCTTACGCTGGAAGACCCCAACCCGCCGCACAGCTACGTACTGCGCTTCGAGGGCAACGCGGGGAGCGCCGGCTTTGGCCTGGGCCGCGCCCTGGTCGCGTTGCAGCCCACGGCAGACGGCGGCACGCAGATGAACTACCAGGCCACCGCCGAAGTGGGCGGCGCCATCGGCCAGTTGGGCAAGGGCACGGTGGACAGCACAGCGCAGAGTCTGGCGGAAACCTTTTTCTCCCGCTTCGATCAGGTCATGCGCGGGCAACTGCCGGTGGACGACGGCGCCAGTGCACTCGACCGACTGTGGGGCATGATGCCCCCCTGGGGATGGGCGATTTCCA
>CALBRU010000424.1 GCA_937927695.1 uncultured Thiomonas sp.
AGGGAACCGAAGAAGCTGTAGATCATCACCAGCGCGATCGAATCGGCGATGCCGGTGAGGATGGTGGAAAGCGAAAAAGCCAGCAGCCCAGCCAGCATGAATGGCAGCCGGCGCTGCATCCGGTCTGACAAATTTCCCCAGATGATCGAAGCCGGCGCGCTGGCCAGCGATGTCAGCGAAGCCACCCAGCCCACATCGGCCAGGTTACCGTTCAACACTTGGACGATGAACAACGGCGTGAGCGGGGCGATCAGCCCGCCGCCCAGCCGGTTCGGAATGAACGCATAGAACCACGCGGGAACATGATACGGCCGTTCGCTGGTCGTGGAAATGTTCGGCTGTGCTGGCGGCATGCAGCAGGTGTCCTGCTCTAATCCTGCTCGTCCTCGTCACCGGTGACGGGCATGGCGCCGAGCGAGACCTGCCGGTTGCGCCGCCTCACGTTTGCCACCAGCCGCGCAGCCGCCGCGAAACCCGCGGTGAACAACAACGCCGAGAAAGCCCCGCCGATCACCCAGAACCGGAGCATGGCTGCCGGTTCTGCGGCGCTCAGGCTGGCCTGCAATCCGGGCCAGGCCCCATCGCGCAGCGCGGTGATAAGCGCGGCCGCCGGCAGGATGCTGAGCAGCAGCCCAGCCACAAAACCCGCCAAGATTTCTGAACCAGATGACTGCTCGTAGGCTGGACGCCGCAAGGAACTGTATCGATTTTTCATGATTGCACCTGTAATCCCCGGCACATGAAGTGGATACCGGAGGTCGTTGCCATAGGATACCTGTATTCGGGATCATTGCAAAATCGCAGCCCCGGCACGCCGGGGCTGCGATCCGGTGACAAACTTATGCGCGGAATTCCTCGCGTTCCGCCAGGCATTCCTGGACATCTTGAACCCGCTTTGCCAGCCGGTCGGGAACAGACCCCGGTTCGCGGCGCAAAAACTTCTTGGGTTCCACGTCTTTGATGCGCTCCATAGCCCGTTCAGGCATGCTTTGGCGACCCGGGATCAGGCCCTTGGGCATGATGTCCTGCACTTTCGACAGGAACTTTTCGGGCATACTCTGCCGGCGACGTGGCAGACTGGGAACCGACTCGCGCACGTGGTGCAGGGTCTCGCGTGCATTGGGGACCGACTCACGCACGTTGTGCAGGGTCTTGCGCGCGCTGTGGAGCGTTTCGTGAGGATCCGGCAGCTTATCACGCGTCTTGCTCACGCGGTTGCTCACCGTTTTCAACGCCTCTCGGGCGCTCTTGCTGATACGCCGCTGCAAGCTGGGCTTTTCAGGCTTCAAGCGTGAGATCAGCCCGGCGATCAAACCCGCCGAGGTCAGGTCTGACACAAAGTTGCCGACGGTGCGGCTCGCGCGTCGCGGCAGGCTCATCTGCTCGCGGCGTGAGCGGAGATACAGCGCTATGCCAATCGGAAGGGCAGCCAGCATCAGCCCCCGCAGGGCCCATTTGGCAGCCGGATGAGTCTCCAGCCAGATGGCCTTGCTGTACATCCCCGGCTTTTTCCCTTCAACGCGATGGTATCCCTCGATATGCTGGTAGAGATTATTGGGGGCCTCCGGTCCTTTGATGATATCGGACTCCTGCGCTTTGAAAGCCACACTGCGTAGCATGGCGTCATTCATGCGCGGGGAGAGCCGGCGGCTGGCCTGGAAGATGGTGGAACCGCCCCCCACATTGAGATTGCGCACCGGGTGCGAGGCGGCATACACGATGGCGTCCGCCACGGATTTGGCCGAGTAGATGGGGGGCATCAGGTCCGGCTCGAACCCCAGCGTTGTCTTTGCTTTCTCAAAGAATGGCGTGCTGACGGTGGCGGGGCGGATGCTGGTGACGCTGATGGGATAGCCGTCGTGTTTCAATTCGACGCGCAGCGTGTCGATCAGTCCTTTCAGGCCGGCTTTGGAAGCCACATACGGCCCCTGGTAAGGAACCGGGACAACCGAATCGACCGAGCTGACGATGATCAGCGCACCGCGGCCTTCGCGTTTGAGGTGCGGCAGCGCCGCCTGAATGCCGTACATCGGGCCATGCAGGTTCACGTCCAATACACGGCGGAAATCATCCGCATTGGTCTCTTCGACTTTCGAGTACAGCGGAACGCCGGCAATATGCGCCCAGGTATCGATGCGGCCGTAGGTTTCAACGGCGCGCCGGGCAATATTGTTCACCTGCTCGCGGTCGGCAACATCGGCGTCGACGGTGATACCATCCGAGCCTTCCTCGCGCACCGCGGCCAGGGTGGCATCCAGGTCATCCTGGCCGCGCCCGGCCAGCACCAGCATCGCGCCTTCGCGCGCAAACTGTCGGGCGGTTTCCAGGCCGATGCCACTGGTGCATCCTACAACAACCACCACTTGT
>CALBRU010000425.1 GCA_937927695.1 uncultured Thiomonas sp.
CCCACGTGGTTTCAGCCCATCGGCAGTCTGGAGCAGAACATCAGTGAGACCCCGGTCTATGACGCCCATCGCCGCGTGCTGTCGAACGGGCTAGGGTACAACGATACCGATGGGGTGGAAGCGCTCAACCTCATCATCAGTTTCTGGAAAAAATGGGCGGGCGGCGTGCGCAGCCAGATCGCCGGAATCAAGAAACTGGCCTCTGGTGGTCAGGCCCTGGCCGCCTCCGATACCGTGCCCGCCCTGCTCACCCCGGGCGAGTTCGTGGTGAATCGCTCTGCCGTGCAGCGGCTGGGCCTTGGGTTTCTCAACGCCCTCAACACCCTGCAAGCGCCGCCGGTGCGCGGCTATGCCGAGGGGGGGTTGGTGAGTGAAGGCGTCACGCCGCACGCCGCCCCGTCTGCGGCTTCCAGTCTGACTCCGGCGCAGATCACCATCCACATCAACGGCGTGTCCGACCCCGAGCGCATTGCCCGCCAGATTCAGCCCCACCTGCAACGTCTCCTCAAAATCCAGGCCGCTTGAGAGCCCCCCATGCCCGCACCGCAACGCTTCATTGCCCAGCTCGACAACGCCCTCGCCGCCGCCGTGCTGTCGGCCAGCAGCGTGCAGCCCTCGGCCGCACTGCGCACGCTGCCGTCTGCGCGGGTGGGCTCGGCCCGCGTGGCCTTGCAGGGCGACTACACCGGCGCGCAGAGCACGACGCTGGACTTGCAGATCGTGCAGGGGGGGGCGCCGCGCGCCAGTGCCGCCGCGTTTGCCGGGGTGGGCAACGGCACGCTCGACGTGCTGAGCGTGGACACCACCGCCCCGCTGCAGACCCTGACTCTGACCCTGGCGTCCACCGGCACGCGCACCACCCCCGCCGTGCTCGAACTCGGCGCGGTGCGGCTGGTCGCCAAGGCCGCAGGCGCTGCGGGCAACGCCATTACCCTGACCGTCACCCCGCAGTTGACGCGCACCCCGCTGGGCGTGGCCACGCTCGACGACTGGCCCGCTGGACAGGCCACGCAACCCGGCGCGCAGTGGGACGTGCTGGGCGGAGCTCCCCTCAAGAGTGACGGCAGTCTCGACACCGCGATGTGCCCCCGGGTGCAGTTCGGCGAGGTGCCCACGGTGTACCGGGTGTATCAGACCTACAAGGAGGGGGCGTGGCAGACGGGGCTGTCTCCCGCCCCGGCCAAGCCCCTGCCCAAAGGCACCGCGGTACAGCGTGTGGCTGGGGATTACACGGTCACCGTGACGGACGGCACGCTGACCGAGACCTACCCCGGCCTGCGCAGCCTGTACGACTTGCTGCTGGCGCTGGCAGCTTCCGCGCTGGTGCGGGTGGACGGTGCGGTGACGCAGGATCAGGCCCCCGGCGGCATGGACGCCATCGACCTGCCGCTGCGCACCTCCGCCTGGGTGCAGGCCCTGCGCGGCAGCATCAAACCCACGGACTTGTCCATCGCCCCCAGCGCGCCCACCCAGACGGTGCATGTGCAGTGCGTCGATGCCACCCTGCCCGGCGCGGAGGTATGGAGCGTGACGGGAGATGTGTCCGGGCGCCTGCCCAATGCCGTCACGGGTGCGGCCTACACCTCGGACGTGCTGGGCTTCACCCTGCCGCTGCCGCAGCAAGTCAGCGGGGGGCAGGCCGCCACGGTCAGCAGCCTTGCCGGGGCCAATTGGCAGGTCAGTCTGCAACCCCGCAAGGACACCGAGGCGGAGCCCATTTTTTGCGCCAGGGTGGTTGCAGGCAGCCGCGCCGGTTCGGGCGGGGCCACCTTCACCTACAAGCGCCGCCCGCCTGCGGCGAACTGCCCCTGCCCCAGCTTGCCCGCGCTATCGAGCACTTGTCTGGGGCTGAGCGTCAACACCACGACTGGAGGAACCTCTATGGCTGATCTCGACCCCACCTATCAAACCCGCCTGCGCACCCTGTACGGGTGGCGGGAGGGACTGGCAAGGGCCAATACGTCGTATGCAGGAGCAACTTCTGGTGTGCCGTCTACGCCGGAAACCTGGGGCTATGACGTAGTCATTCTTCCGGTCCCCGGCGCGGCAACAACGCCAACCGTGCGTGTGGCCATTGGGTCGTTCGCGGCTGCACAGATCAGTGCCAGTAATGATTGGGGCGGTGTCGTGGTCACTTCGGGTTCGACGGTGCAAGGTTCGACCGTGACGTTCAGCAATGGCAAGTCGGGAACCTTGATGACCTTCCACTCGTCTGTCATTGACATGGCCGGAGTTGCTGCCAATCAGAATACGGCATTAACTGGTTATGCGATCATTAGCTCGGCTACGCCCGCAGTTCCTGGAGTGCCCCCACACTTCGACTCCGCCCCCATCGACCTCGACTGGGTGGACAACGTGGTGCGCATCCTGTCGGGTTGCCTGGCCGCCGTGTACACGGTTCCCCCTGCCGTGGCGAAGTGGGACACCTTGTTTGCCGATGCGCAGGCCGATTGCGAGGTGCTGCGCACGCTCGACATCGGGTTGCAAGCCAACAGCGCCCGCTTCCTCGACCGCTACAAGACCACTTGCGATGCGATTCTGGTGGAAGCCGGTATCGTCCCAAAATCTGACGCCAGCAGCACGCTCGGGGCCGCTTCCGGCTGCTGGCAAGACGATCCCTCCAAAGCCTACTGGTGGGTCGATGAAAGCGGCACCTATCTCCCGGCGTTCACCAATCAGGCGTACTACTCCGCCCGCAAGGATGCGGACGGCAAGCCCGTCTCCACACAGGAGTTCGGCTTTGTCATCGGCTGCGGCTGCGAGAGCCTGCTCAAGGTGGGCGACCGGTTCACCATCAACTTCAACGCCGCTGCCTCGGGCGGGGACACCGTGCGCCGGGTGGGCGACACACTGGAACTCGACATCGTGGGCGCGGCCCCGCAGCGCCTGCGCGGCGGCTCGGACGGCAATGACACCCTGACCTGGGCGGTGCAGGGCAGCGTCTCCGGGGCGCTGCCGCCCTACCTGCTGCCCTTCGACCAAGCCGTGGCGACCACCGTTGCCGGGGTCACTCTGCGCATCACTCAGGGCGGCATCCCGTTCGCGCTGGGAGACACCTTCACCCTCGCCACCGAGGCCATGCAGGCGCAATGGCGGATGGGCGCT
>CALBRU010000426.1 GCA_937927695.1 uncultured Thiomonas sp.
GAGCGCCTGATGGAACTGCTGGCCGAACAATCGCCCGTGCGCAATCCGGCGCATCCGGTCGCCCTGCCCGCGGTGCAGCGCGGCTCGGCGGTGGTGCTCGACCATGTGCGGTTCTTCTATCCCTCGCGGCCGGACAAACCGGCGCTCGACGACTTTTCGCTGCAGATCAAACCCGGCGAAACCGTAGCCCTGGTCGGCCCCAGCGGCGCCGGCAAGACCACCGTGCTGCAACTGCTGCTGCGCTTTTACGACGCGCAGCAGGGCAGCATCCGCATCGACGGCGTGGACGTGCAGCAGGCCGATTTCAAGGCGCTGCGCCAGCGCATCGGTCTGGTGCCGCAGGACGCGGTGATTTTCTCCGCCAGCGCAGCCGACAATATCCGCTACGGTCGCCCTGAAGCCACGGACGCCGAGGTGCAGGCCGCAGCCCGAGCCGCGCAGGCCGAAGATTTCCTGCGCGAACTGCCGCAGGGCGACGCCACTTATCTCGGCGAGCGCGGCGTACGCTTGAGCGGCGGACAGCGCCAGCGCATCAGCATCGCCCGCGCCATTCTGAAAAACGCCCCGCTGCTGCTGCTCGACGAAGCCACCAGCGCGCTCGACGCCGCCAGCGAACGCGACGTGCAGACCGCGCTCGAACACGCCATGCAGGACCGCACCACCCTGGTCATCGCCCACCGCCTCGCCACCGTGCAGCGCGCCGACCGCATCGTGGTGATGGATCAGGGCCGCATCATCGATATCGGCACCCACGCCGAACTCATGGCCCGCGGCGGCCTCTACGCTAGCCTGGCGTCGCTGCAGTTCATGCAGTGAGGTTCACAGCCCCAGTTTGTCCGCGACGAAATCTGCGTCCTTGTCGCCACGGCCTGAGAGGTTGACCAGGATGTCGGCGTCTTTGCCGAGTGCTGCGGCGTTGTGCATCGCCCAGGCAACGGCATGGGCCGATTCAAGCGCAGGAATGAGCCCTTCAGTGCGCGACAGCGTCATGAACGCCTCCAGACAGGCCGCGTCGTCCACGGCGTAGTACTCGGCGCGGCCCAGATCCTTGAGATAGGCATGTTGCGGGCCGACGCCGGGGTAGTCGAGCCCGGAGGCGATCGAATACACCGGGTCGGGCTCGCCTTCCTTCACCTCCTGCAGCAGATAGGAATGGAAGCCATGCAGCGTGCCCGGCTTGCCGTAGCTCAGCGTGGCCGCGTGCTTGCCGGTTTCGCGGCCGACGCCCGAAGGCTCCACGCCCACCAGCCGCACACCCGGATCATTGATGAAGCCGGAAAAAATCCCCATCGCGTTCGACCCACCGCCGACGCAGGCCGCGACCACATCGGGCAGCTTGCCCGCCTGCTTCGGAAATTGCTCGCGCGCCTCGCGTCCAACGATGGACTGGAACTCGGCCACCATCATCGGGAAGGGGTGCGGGCCGACCACCGAGCCGATGGCATAGAAGAAATGCTCGGGGTCGCGCAGGTATTCCTCGAAGGCGCTGTCCACCGCGTCCTTGAGCGTCTTGGTGCCGCGATCGACGCTCACCACCTTGGCGCCGAGAATCTTCATCTTGGTGACATTGGGGTGTTCCTTGGCGACGTCGATCTCGCCCATGTGGATTTCGCACGGCAGGCCAACCAGCGCGCAGGCCGTGGCCAGCGCCACGCCGTGCTGTCCGGCGCCGGTTTCGGCCAGTACCTTGGTCTTGCCCATGTGCTTGGCCAGCAGCGCCTCGCCCAGACAGTGGTTGATCTTGTGCGCGCCGGTATGGTTGAGGTCTTCGCGCTTGAGCCAGATGCGCGCGCCGCCGCAATGAGCGGTCAGGCGTTTGGCCAGATAGATGGGGCTGGGGCGACCGACATAATGGGTGTAGAGATCATCCAGCTCGCTGCGGTAAGCCTTGGTGTCGCGTATGGACCGATAGGCGCGGCCGATGTCGTCCATGATGACCTTGAGATGCGGCGGCAGATACTGGCCGCCGTAGGGCCCGAAGTTGCCGTTGACGTCCGGTTGCAGATCAATGGCTGGCTGCATGCAAAATCTCCTTGAAAGTGACAAACCGATAGTATCCCTCCCCAATTCGCACACTTTGACCTGATTCATGCCTTCCCTTTCCACCCCTTACGAAGACCTGATGCGTCACGTCTTCACCCATGGCCAGGACAAGACCGACCGCACCGGCACGGGCACGCGCAGCGTGTTCGGTCACCAGATGCGCTTCGATCTGTCGGCCGGTTTTCCGCTCATCACCACCAAGCGGGTGCATTTCAAGAGCATCGCCTACGAACTGCTGTGGTTTTTGCGCGGCGAGTCGAATGTCCGCTGGCTGCAGGAGCATGGCGTGACCATCTGGGACGAATGGGCGCGCGCAGACGGTGAACTCGGGCCGATCTACGGCGTGCAATGGCGCTCGTGGCCTGCGCCGACGGCGGACGATCCGCACCGCACCATCGACCAGATCAGCGAAGTGCTGCGGCAACTGCGCACCCAGCCCGATTCGCGCCGCATCATCGTCAGTGCCTGGAATGTCGGTCAGATCGCGGAAATGGCCCTGCCGCCCTGCCATGCGTTTTTCCAGTTCTACGTCGCTCCGCCACGCGAGCCCGGAGAGCCGGGGCGCCTGAGCTGCCAGCTCTATCAGCGCAGCGCCGATATTTTTCTGGGCGTGCCCTTCAACATCGCCAGCTATGCGCTGCTCACCTTGATGATCGCGCAGCAGACCGATCTTCTGCCGGGCGACTTTGTGTGGACCGGGGGCGACTGTCATCTCTACAGCAACCACTTCGCCCAGGTGCAGGAACAACTCAGCCGCGCTCCCTACCCCTACCCCAAACTGGAGTTCGCGCGCAAACCCGAGAGCCTGTTCGACTACACCTTTGACGACTTCGTGCTGAGCGACTACCAGCACCATCCTGCGATCAAGGCACCTGTGGCGGTATGAACAGAGCCCCCACGCTCACTGCGTTCGCTGCCCCCCGAGGGGGCGCTCGCGCCCTTCGGGCGGCCGTGCGGGCGCTCGGTTCAGCCCCCACGCTTACTGCGTTCGCTGCCACCTCGCGGCTTGCAAGCCGCTCCGATTCGGCAGGCATGCGCGGGCGAGCAGTCGCCCGCGCATGTCCGACCTCATCCCCCCGAGGGGGCGCTCGCGCCCTTCGGGCGGCCGTGCGGGCGCTCGGTACTTCGTCATGACTCAGCTTGTTCTCATCGCCGCCGTGGCGCGCAACGGCATGATCGGCAAGGACGGCGGCATGCCCTGGCATCTCCCGGCCGATCTGCAGCACTTCAAACGCCTGACCCTGGGCCACCCCATCCTGATGGGGCGCCGCACCTGGGATTCATTGGGCCGCCCGCTTCCCGGACGCCGCAATATCGTGATCAGCCGCCAGCCCGGATGGCAGGCGGCGGGGGCGGAACATGCCGAGTCACTTGCGGCGGCACTGCAGCGGGTCAGTGACGATGTCAGCAACGATGCACTGGCCTTCGTCATCGGCGGTGCCCAGCTCTATGCCCAGGCGCTGCCCCTGGCCGACCGGCTGGAGCTCACCGAGATCGACCACGACTTT
>CALBRU010000427.1 GCA_937927695.1 uncultured Thiomonas sp.
GTGAGACGGTATGGCTGGCCATGGATGGTGTGTCATAGTACGGCTTGAGACGTGTGAAGTGCGGGCGACGGATTCGGAGGAGTTCAGGCGTCGAACCAGTGCGCACGCGCCTTCAGAATGAGGTCGGCGGCCCGGGCCTCGTCGGTGCGGAGAATGCCGGTGAGCTCGTCGGTCGCCAGATCGCCGAGATCATCGAGGGTGAATACACCGGCTTCGGCCAGCAGGGCCAGCTCGTCTGCGCTCAGGCCATCGAGCGCCTTGAGCGCTGGATCGACTTCATCGAGCTTCTGCTCGCGCGCGATTTCCTGCGTGAGCAAGGCATTGCGGGCGCGTTCGCGCAGTTCATTGACCGTGTCTTCATCGAAGGCCTCGATCTCCAGCATTTCGTTGATCGGCACGTAGGCCAGTTCTTCGAGGCTGGTGAACCCTTCGGCAATGAGAATGTCAGCCACTTCCTGATCGACGTCGAGCTTTTCGACGAACAGGCTGCGCATTTTCTCCGCTTCCTGGGTGTTGCGGGCGTCGGACTCTTCGGCGCTGAGAATATTGATCTTCCACCCCGTCAACTCGGAGGCCAGCCGCACGTTCTGCCCGGTGCGGCCGATGGCCAGCGCCAGATTTTCCTCGTCCACAGCCACATCCATGGCGTGCTTTTCTTCGTCCACCACGATGGACGAAACATTCGCCGGCGCCAGCGCGCCGATGACAAACTGCGCCGGGTCTTCCGACCACAGCACGATATCGACCCGCTCGCCGCCGAGTTCATTGGTCACCGCGGTGACGCGCGAGCCGCGAATGCCCACGCAGGTGCCAATGGGATCGACACGGCGGTCGTGCGACACCACCGCAATCTTGGCGCGCACCCCCGGCTCACGGGCACACGACTTGATTTCCATCAGGCCCTGCTCGATCTCGGGCACTTCCAGGCGGAACAACTCGATCATGAATTCCGGCGCAGTGCGCGAGATTTCAATCTGCGGGCCGCGGGCGGTGCGGTCGATCTTGGTAATCACCGCGCGTACTCGGTCACCCACCCGCAGGTTTTCCTTCGGGATCAGATCGCTACGGCGCAGTCGCGCATCGACCTTGCCCGATTCGATAATGAGGTCGCCCTTGTCGAGGCGCTTGACCGAACCGTTGAAAATTTTGTCGTTGCGGGCCAGGAAATCATTGAGGATCTGCTCGCGCTCGGCATCGCGGATTTTTTGCAGAATGACCTGTTTGGCCGCCTGCGCGCCGATTCGGCCGAAGGCGATGCTCTCGATCGGTTCCTCGATATAGTCGCCCACTTCGATATCGGGAATCTGTTCCCGCGCTTCGAACAGCAGAATTTCGCTGTCAGGCAACTGCAGTCCGGCTTCGTCCGGCACCACATGCCAGCGACGGAAGCTTTCGTATTCGCCGGTATTGCGGTCGATCTGCACGCGTACATCCGCCTCGCCTTCGTACAGACGTTTGGTCGCAGAGGCCAGCGCGGCCTCGACGGCGCCGAAGACGACATCGCGATCGACATTCTTTTCACGCGCCAGGGCGTCCACCAACATCAAAATCTCGCGACTCATTTTCGACCACTCCCAAAATCGACAACAGGCACCAGGCGCACATCGCGCACCTCGGCCAGACTGAAATTCATGACGGACAACACGTCCTGCTCTTCTGCCTTGGGAGCGACAGGCGCTCCGGCAGCTTTCGGCTTTTTGTTCGCGGCGCCGGGTTTGCCTTTTGCACCCACCTCAGGCGGCGACAAGGCGACGGAAAAACGCCCCGGCTCATCGTCTTGCGCACGCTCGAGCAAAACGCCGCGGTATTTCTTGCGGCCCTGAAACGGCACGCGAAGAACGACATCGATCTCCAACCCGGCAAATCGCACAAAATCTTCTGCCTTGCGCAGAGGACGGTCCAAGCCGGGAGACGACACCTCCAGACGGCCGTAGTCCACGTTTTCCACTTCAAACACATACTGCAACTGACGGGTCACCCGCTCACAGTCTTCCACCGTCACCGGGGCGCCGTCGGCATGATCGATGGTCACGCGCAGCAAGCCGCGCGGAAGGTGCTCCACCTCCACGAGTTCCAGCCCAAGACTGGTGACTGCCGTATCGATTGCCTGTGCTGCACTCATGCGTTTGCCAATATCCCGTTCATCACCTGACCGCAAATTTTTTCAATCGCCCGCCGCGCAAGCAAAAAAAAAGGGCGATGACGTCGCCCAGTTATTGCTCACTGCTGTGGTCGGGCCCGCACACTGCGCTCTCCCGATGTTCTGCCACTGCCAAGCGACTGCTCTTTGACTACGGCTGCTCTTTGACTACTTTTCTTTGAAAACTGCGCTCTAAACTGCGCCCTCTGTGCCCCATCAGATATAGCCTGATAAAGCCTGAGTCTGAAATTCTCGGAAATTTTCTTGCGGTCAACAAAAAAGTGGATTATAGAGAGGAAGGAACTTTTTGGCAATAACGCGCCTCGGCCGCGCGTACTTTGCGTCCTCTTTGTGCCATATTCCTTGTGCCATCCGTCAGCGCACTTCTGCGCCCAGATCAGATGCTGCGAGCAAGGCCTGGGTGTAGGGCTGGCGTGGCGCACGCAGCACGGCGTCTGTCGGCCCTTGTTCGACCACCTTTCCCTGGTGCAGCACCAGCACACGGTGCGACAGCGCGCCAATGACCGACAGATCGTGACTGATGAGCACATAGGCCAGTCCATGCCTTTGCTGCAGCGCAGCGAGCAGATCGAGCACCTGCTGCTGCACCGACACGTCGAGCGCGCTGGTCGGCTCGTCAAGTATGAGCACCTTGGGCTCCAGAATCAGGGCCCGCGCGATTGCGATGCGCTGGCGTTGCCCACCCGAAAATGCGTGTGGATAGCGTTGCATTTCGGCCGGAGAAAGCGGCAAGCCGACTTCCGCCAGAATCTGCTGGGCGCGCTCGCGACGCTGCGCGGCACTCCACCCAGGGCGATGGATTTCCAGACCCTCTTCGACGATCTGAGCCACAGTGCGTCGCGGCGACAGGCTGGAAAACGGGTCCTGGAACACGATCTGCGCCTGCGCACGCAAAGGGCGCAGCGCAGCAGCTGACAACCGAGCCGGATCGCGTCCCAGCAGACTCACCTCCCCGCCCTGTCGGCGCAGCAGGCCGAGCAGTGCGAGCGCGAGGGTCGATTTGCCGCTGCCCGATTCGCCCACCACGCCCAAGGTCTGCCCTGCGGGCAATTCCAGCGAAATGTCCTGCAGCACGGTGTGCCAGTGTTTGCGCCAAAAACCGCTGTTTTGGGCGAAGCGCACACTCAGCGCGCGCGCCTGAAGCACGGTGGGCGGCGGCGCCGCATTTTTTTCGGGTTTCTGCACGAGGCGGCGCGGGCGGCTGCGCAGCAGCATTTGCGTATAGGGGTGCTGCGGCGCGGCGAACACTGCGGAAACCGTTCCGGCTTCCACCACCCTACCCTGTTGCATCACGGCCACGCGGTGCGCGTAGCGCCGCACCAGATGAAGGTCGTGAGTGATGAACAGCAAGGCCAGGCCGTACTCGGTCTGCAAGGCGTCGAGCAGATCGAGAATCTGACGGCGCACGGTCACGTCCAGCGCCGTGGTGGGCTCATCGGCCAGCAGCAGGCGGGGGCGGCAGGCCAGCGCCATGGCAATCATCACCCGCTGCCTCTGGCCGCCGGAGAGCTGATGCGGATAGTCCGCCGCGCGACGCGCGGACTGGTCTATGCCCATCTGCCCCAGCAACTCCACGGCCCGCACCCAGGCCGCGCGGCGGGACAGCGCCTCGTGCAATTCGAGCACCTCGGCAATCTGCCGCCCGACCGGATGCAGCGGGTTGAGTGCGGTCATCGGCTCCTGAAAGATCATGGCGATGTCTTTGCCGCGCAGACCGCGCATCTGGCGCTCGCTCAGCGTGGAGAGTTCGCGCCCGTCGAACGTCACGCTGCCGGTTTGTTGCGCGCCACCCAGCAGACGCAGCAAGGCCAGCGCCGAGACGGTCTTGCCCGAGCAGGATTCGCCGACGAGCGCGACTTTTTCGCCCGCGGCGATGTCGAGGTCAGATCGGAAG
>CALBRU010000428.1 GCA_937927695.1 uncultured Thiomonas sp.
GCGTTGGGGCAAGGACGACGGCACGAACGGTCAACAAAGCAATAACAACCAAGACCCGAACCGGCGTCCTGGCAGCGGCGGCCCGCCCGATCTCGATGAACTCTGGCGTGATTTCAACCGCAAACTCAACGGTCTGTTCGGCAAGAAGCGCGGCTCAGGCAACGGTGGCGGTACGCCGCCGCAACGCCCCGACCTCTATCCCTCAGCCAAGGGCATGGGTGTAGGGGTCATCATTCTGGTGGTCATCGGGGTGCTGGGCTGGCTGTCTTCCGGCTTTTTCATCGTGCAGGAAGGTCAGCAGGCTTCGGTGACGCGTTTTGGCAAACTGGCCTACATCACTGACGCCGGTTTTCACTGGCGCCTGCCCTATCCGTTCGAGGCAGATGAAATTGTCAACGTCTCTCAGGTTCGGTCGGTCGAGGTCGGGCGCGGCGGCGAGGTGAAGGCAACGGGCTTGCCCGAGTCGGCCATGCTGACTGAAGACGAGAACATCGTCGATGTTCGCTTCGCTGTGCAGTACCGCATCGACAACGTGGTGGACTACCTCTACAACAACCGCAGTCCGGACGACGCGGTATCGCAGGCAGCTGAAACCGCGGTGCGCGAGGTCGTGGGCAACAAGACGCTCGACTATGTGCTCTACGAGGGCCGCGAGCAAGTGGCCAGCGATGTGCAGGTTTTGACGCAGAAAATTCTCGACCGCTACAAGACCGGCATCATCATCACCACCGTCACGCTACAGAACGTGCAGCCTCCGGAACAGGTGCAAGCCGCTTTCGATGACGCCATCAAAGCAGGACAAGACCGTGAACGGCTGAAGAACGAAGCCCAGGCCTACGCCAACAACGTCATTCCCCGTGCGCAGGGCACCGCGTCGCGCTTGATCCAGGACGCCGAGGCTTACAAGGCGCAGGTTGTGGCGCAGGCGCAGGGCGATACCTCTCGCTTCGATCAAATCCTGCAGCAATACGAAAAGGCGCCGCAAGTCACCCGCGAGCGCATGTATCTCCAAACCATGCAAGACATTCTTTCCAGCGTTTCCAAGGTCATGGTGGATTCGCGCAACAACAATAATCTCCTCTACATGCCACTGGATAAATTGCTGCAGCAATCCGCAGGCAAGGCCCCGACGAGTGTCACGGCCGCGCCCGCTGCTCCCACTGGCGTGCCAACCTTGCCGGCGGCCTCCGTGGGCACCGCCCCTGCGACGGCCGACAGTTCAGCGTCCGCGCCGGACGGAACCGCCCCTTCCAGTTCAAGAACCTCGCGCGATACCCTGCGCGAGCGCAACTTCCAGTGAGGGCTGAGCAATGAACAAGATCATTCTGGCTCTCGTGGCGCTGGTCGTGGCCATTCTGTTGCTGTCTTCCAGCCTGTTCGTGGTCGCTCAACGGCAGTTCGCCTCCGTGTTCGGCTTGGGGCAGATCAAACGGGTCATCAGCACCCCTGGCCTGTATTTCAAGATTCCGGCGCCTTTCGAGAATGTGGTGTTTCTCGACAAGCGCATCCTGACCCTGCAAAGCCCTGATACCGATCGTTTCATCACGGCCGAGAAGAAAAACGTGGTGGTGGACTGGTATCTGAAATGGCGCATCACCAATCCGACCGAATTCATTCGCAGTTACGGTGGCGATCAGCGACGCGCGGGCGACCGGCTTTCGCAGATCGTTAAGGCGGCGCTGAACGAGCAGATCACACGTCGCACCGTGCGCGAGGTGCTGTCTTCGCAGCGCGACCAGGTCATGAAGGACGTGCAGACCGGCATTGCGAAAGACATCAATGGCACGGGCATCCAGATCGTTGACATGCGACTGACCCGCGTGGACTTCGTTTCCGCCATCACTCAGTCGGTCTATCGCCGCATGGAGGCCGAGCGCCAGCGCGTCGCCAACGAACTGCGTTCGACCGGCTACGCCGAGGCAGAAAAGATTCGCGCCGAAGCCGACAAGCAGCGTGAAATCGTGATTTCTCAAGCGTACAGCAAGGCGCAGACCATCAAGGGCCAGGGCGATGCCGAAGCCTCGTCGATCTATGCCAAGTCGTTCGGACAGAACCCGCAATTCGCCGAGTTCTACCGCAGCCTCGAGGCCTATCGCGCCAGCTTCAACAGCAAGTCCGATGTTTTGGTGCTCGACCCGAACAGCCAGTTCTTCCAGTTCTTTCGCGGGCCGGGTGGAGCGGTCTTGAAGCCAGGCAAGTAAATCCGCAACAGAGACCGTCTTAACCGGCGGTCTCTGGCGGTCTCAATGCGGTGCTGCGATGCAGAACGTCTTGCTCCTTGCCGTTGGCATGGTTCTGGTCATCGAAGGCCTGATGCCGCTGTTTTTCCCCCGGCAGTGGCGAGACCTGTTCCGGCAGATCATGGCACTGACCGACGGTCAACTACGCTTTGTCGGTCTGATCGCCGTCGCCATCGGCCTTCTCCTGGTGTTCCTCCTCAAGTAAGCTTGGATGTTGCACGGATGACCGTGCCCCATTTTTCTGCGCGTTTTATGAGCAACTGGCGTCTTCCCGAATATTTTTCCGATGTGTTGCCGCGTGAGGCGGCGGTGATCGAGCACTTGCGCCGCGCCTGCCTGGATACGGCGCGGGGCTATGGCTATGCCCTGGTCATGCCGCCGTTGCTGGAGTTTGTCGATTCGCTCCTGTCAGGCACCGGGCAAGACCTCGATCTACAAACTTTCAAGCTTGTTGACCAGATCTCCGGGCGGGCGCTGGGCTTGCGTGCCGACATGACGCCGCAGGCCGCCCGTATCGACGCTCACTTGCTAAATCAGGACGGCGTGACGCGCGTTTGCTATTGCGGCAGCGCGGTGCGCACGCATCCCGAGGGCGTGCACGCCAGCCGGGAAATTCTGCAATTCGGCGCCGAGCTCTATGGGCATGCCGGACTGGAAGCCGATCTCGAAGTGCAGCAGCTGGCACTGGACTGCCTGCGACTGGCCGGGGTGGAGCGGGCTGCGCTCGATCTGGCCGATAACCGCATCGTGCGCGGCGTGCTGTCAGGCTTGCTGCTCGGGTCGCAAGACATAGAGGCGATTCTCGATGCACTGGCCAGCAAGGATGCCGGAGAACTGCGGTTGCTGACTCGCGGCTGCACGGCAACCCAACGCGCAGCCATTCTCGCCCTGCCCGAGCTGTACGGCGATGCGGACGTGCTGCTTGAGGCGCGGCGCGTGTTGCCGCAGCATGCACTCATTTCCCGGGCGCTCGACGATCTGTCGGCGCTGGCCCGGCACCACCAGCAGCAGGGCGCGCAGGTGCAGATCGATCTGGCCGATATGCGCGGCTATCGCTATCACAGCGGGGTGATTTTCAGCGTGTACGCACAAGGCTACGCCAATGCCGTGGCGCGTGGCGGGCGTTACGACGAAGTCGGCGCCAGCTTCGGCCGGCCGCGAGCCGCCACCGGATTTTCCATGGACTTGCGCGAAGTGGCGGGCTTCGCCGCCGCTCCGCAGGCCAGCGCCGCCATTGTGGCGGAGTGGTCAACAGCCTCTGGTTTGCCGGAGGCTGTCGCCGATTTGCGACGCCGGGGCGAAACCGTGGTGCAATTACCCCCTGGTCAGGCGCACGAAGCAAGCGCCTTCCGCCGCCAGCTTGTTCAGCGGGCCGGTGCCTGGCTGGTTGAAGATCGCGGCTGATCTTCCCTAACGCTATCGTTGGATAGACTGATTTACTTGAGAGAACACACGCGTGAATACTGGTCGTCATGTGGTCGTAGTGGGCACCCAATGGGGCGATGAGGGCAAAGGCAAGGTCGTCGATTGGCTGACCGATCATGCTCAGGGCGTGGTGCGCTTTCAGGGCGGTCACAACGCGGGGCATACGCTGGTGATCAACGGGCAGAAAACCGCGCTGCAGCTCATTCCTTCAGGCGTGATGCGCGCGGGCGTGGCCTGTTATGTCGGCAATGGCGTGGTGGTCGATCCGCAACACCTGCTGCTTGAAATTGGGCGACTCGAAGCGGCTGGAGTGGATGTGCGCTCACGGCTGCATATCAGTGAGTCCTGCCCGGTCGTGCTCCCTACGCATGTGGCGCTCGACAAAGCGCGCGAGGTGCGCCGCGAAAACGACGGCAGCGGCAAGATCGGCACTACCGGCAAGGGCATCGGGCCGGCTTATGAAGACAAGGTGGCACGCCGCGCCATCCGTTTGCAGGACCTCAAGCATCCCCATCGCCTGCAGACCAAGCTCGCCGAGGTACTGGATCTGCACAATTTTGTCTTGAAGAATTATCTGCACACCGATCCGCTCGATGCCGGGATGGTTATGTATCAATTGCTCAAGTCCGCCGAGCAGGTGCGGCCCCTGTTGGCCGACGTGTGCTACCTGATCCATCAAGCCCATCTGCGCGGTGATCGCCTGCTGTTCGTGGGGGCGCAAGGCTCGCTGCTCGACATCGACCACGGTACTTATCCCTTCGTGACTTCGAGCAATTGCGTGGCCGGTACGGCCGCGGCGGGATCGGGAGTCGGCCCCGGCATGCTGCACTATGTGCTGGGCATCACCAAGGCGTACACCACCCGGGTGGGCAGCGGCCCCTTCCCGACGGAGCTGCCCACCACGGAGGCGGGCAGCGTGGGGCATCACCTCTCCAGCGTGGGTCAGGAATTCGGCACGGTCACGGGGCGTGCGCGCCGCTGTGGCTGGCTGGATGTTGCGGCGCTCAAGCGGGCGGTCATCATCAACGGCGTGTCGGGGTTGTGCATCACCAAGCTCGATGTGCTCGACGGCCTGCCGACCATCCGCGCCTGTGTGGGTTATATGCTCGACGGCGAACGGCACGACGTGCTCCCGCTCGATGCCGATGAGATCGAGCGCTGCGAGCCGATCTACGAAGATTTTCCGGGCTGGACGCAAAGCACCAAGGGCCTCACGACCTGGGATCAACTGCCTGCCGTGGCGCGCAGCTATCTGCAGCGGGTGGGCGAGTTGATCGGTGCGCCGATCGACATGGTGTCCACCGGTCCCGACCGCGATCACACCATCGTGCTGCGGCATCCGTTTCAGGCTTGAGCGTTCACTGCGCCCTGGCAGATTTCATTTTCCACACGTTAACAAAGGTTCGGCCATGCTCAGCGAGGACGGCAAGCATCTCTATGTTTCCTGGGACGAATACCACGCCCTGATCGAAAAACTCGCCCTCAAGGTGCATGCCTCGGGCTGGGAGTTCGATCAGATCCTTTGCCTAGCGCGAGGCGGGGTGCGGCCTGGAGACATTCTTTCTCGCATTTTCGACAAACCCCTGGCCATCATGTCCACCAGTTCCTACCGCGAAAGCGCCGGAACGGTGCAAGGCCGTCTGGACATCGCCCGCTACATCACCCTGCCGCGCGGGGAGCTTGAAGGGCGCGTGCTGCTCGTTGATGATCTGGCCGATTCGGGCGAAACCTTGAAAGCCGTTGAAAACCATTTGCGCAGCGCCGGAAAGATTACCGATCTGCGCAGCGCCGTGATCTGGGTCAAAGGCATTTCGACCTATCTGCCCGAGTACTACGTGGACATGCTGCCCACGAGCCCCTGGATACACCAGCCCTTTGAAGAGTACGACGTGCTACGTCCGACTCGTCTTGCCGAGCGCTGGAAAATCTGAGCTCGGCAGTCGCTGCCAGCTCATGGGCAGCTGCTCATGGGCAAACATGGGCAACTCAGCGGCAATACTGCGAAATGAGCCCGCCGATCTTGGCGCGTTCTGCGGCCCGTTGCGCATCATCCATGATGACCCGCTGGCCTTGGGCGTCGATTTGCACCATGCGTTGACCGCTATCGAGCACCTGGAGTTGCTTTTGTGCCTGCAGGCAGTTCTGCTGGTTCACAAGCGCCTGGGCCTGTTGCTGCTGTAGTTTGGCCTGTTCCTGCGCGGCTTGCA
>CALBRU010000429.1 GCA_937927695.1 uncultured Thiomonas sp.
TCGCGGCCTATATCGCCAGCCTGAAGGGCGATCTCTACATCCGCGACGAAATGCACTGACCGTCTGCGAAATCCTCATTGGCACCCAGAAAAAAGCCCGGTCCAGCCGGGCTTTTTTTGTTGAGCACAATGCGGTCAGGACGCCAACTCGGCGATGATGCGGTAAAGCAGACGCACGGTAAGGATCACGTACACCGCGCCAAACAGGAAGATCAGCGAGACGATGATGCGGATGGAATCTGCGGGCAGGGTGCTGAAAAAGGGCGAGACGAGATAGCCCGCGGTAAACAGCCCGATCAATAGGGTCAGGGCCTTCCACGCTTTGCCCACCTGCCCGCCGGGAATCTTGCTGCGCAGCAGTAAAACATCCACCAAGCCGTAGATCATGATGGCAATGCCGATGGCATTGATGAAAAAAGCGGTGTCGATCTGCATGTCTCTCTCCAGGTTTGCGGGCGGTGCTGGTCATACCCCCGGTATGACTTTGCGGTGCAAAACGCGGCATTGCGCCCTTTGTTTGATTCTTTACATTGTTCTGGATTGACCTGCGGCCGGCGCTCAGGGTCAACCCCATGCGCTGTGATCGCGGGGCCAAAAAGCGTGAAAAAAGTCGCAGAAATCGTGTTGCGCATGGCGCAGACAGGCCGGTCTTATTCTGACCGAGTTGCTGCGTTTTTTGCTGCTGCGGTGTCGGCAAGATCGCGGGCGAAACACAGGTCGCGCCAGACGCGGGCCTTGTCGGCCGGGTTGCGCAGCAGATAGGCCGGGTGATAGCTCACGATGACGGGAATTCCGGCAAAGTCATGCACCTGCCCGCGCAACTGGCTGATGGGCGCTTGGCTGCCGAGCAGACTGTGCGCCGCGAAGCGGCCCAAAGCGAGAATGAGCTGCGGCTGGACCAGGGCTACCTGGCGCTCCAGCCAAGGCGCGCATTGGGCCACTTCTTCGGGCTCGGGATTGCGGTTACCCGGCGGACGGCACTTGAGCACATTGGCGATGTAAACCGCGCGCTCGGGGTCGTTGGCGCTGCGGTCCAGGCCGATGGCCTGCAGCATGGCGTCGAGCAATTGCCCCGCGGCGCCGACAAAGGGCTGGCCTTGGCGGTCTTCTTCGGCGCCGGGCGCCTCGCCGATGATCATCCAGCGGGCTTGGGTGGAGCCGCTGCCGAACACGGCCTGGTGTCGGCTGCTGCCGAGTTTGCAGGCGCGGCAGGCCTGAGCGCCGGCTTGCAGCTCGTCCCAGTCCATACGGGCGATGGCTTCAACCCGCGCGGCATCCGCGATGGGGATGGAGGACGTGGGTCGTGGCGGCGGGACGGGGCGGTTGGGCTTGGGCGGTTGCGCGACCGGCTTTGCATTGGCGGGCGTTGTAATGACTTCCGCTGCAGCTTCGATAGCGGGCTGAGCTTGCTGCTCGCGCAGAACTTCGCGCCGCACGAACAGCGGCCCGAGGCCGAGTGCCTGCGTCCACTGCAGGGTTTGCGGGGTGAGGCGAGGGCCGGGCTCAG
>CALBRU010000430.1 GCA_937927695.1 uncultured Thiomonas sp.
CAAAAGAGCGGAATTTACAGCACCTATTTCACAGTTAGAAAATATCTTGGATTGGGCTTGATATTTTTTGTGCTATTTTATGTTTCCCGCACTTTAGAAGGATTCTTTATTTCTTCCATGGTTGGTGAATTTATTGCTGTATCGACCATAATATTTTATTATGCGAGGCGGCACGTTTTTGATGTGCGGCAGTTTAATAAGCCGCTTTTCATGTCGATGTTGGTGTTCGGTTTGCCGTTGCTTGCTAGCGAGCTTTCTATGCTGCTGCTGAATATGAGCGGGCGATACATCATAAATTATCAACTTGGCCCAGAGCCTTTGGGTGCTTTTTCTGCTGCATTTAATTTTAGTGATTATTTGCAAGGAGTTTTGACTGCTTCCTTTGCGCAGGCTGTGGTGCCGATGTACTTCAGGATGTGGGAGCAACAGGGGCGTGAGAAAACTATTGAATTCATACAGCAGGCCCTCAAATATTACATTGCGCTAGCACTTCCTGTATTAGGGGGTATGGCTGCTGTTGGTCCTGAATTGCTCCGGCTTCTAGCCTCTTCAAAATATGATGTAAGTGCAACCCTGATCGTATTTATTGTGGGCGGTATGTTGGTTTCTGGAGGAACCCCAATTTTTAGTGCCGGTATTTACATTAATAAACTAACTAAAGTCGTCATGTACTCGGTATTGACAGCCGCCGCCGTCAATATTGTATTGACAGTTGTACTTGTTCGCCCATTTGGTATTGAGGGGGCTGCTTTTGCTGCACTCGTCAGCTATATCTTGTACACCATCATGGCGGCTTATTATGGTCGTAAGGTTGTAAAAATAAGCATCCCTTGGGCGGATATAATAAAATATGGCGCATTCACTCTAATAATGTATGCAGTGGTAATTCATGTTGATCTGCCGGATTTGGCTATACGAATTTTTTCTCAAATCATTGTTGGTGCGGTTGTGTATGGTGCTTTGATTATAGTTTTTGACCGGCAGGTGCGTGGTCTATTGCGGCAAGGTTTTGCGAAGTTGCAGAGGGCTAGATAAGTTTTTCGTCTGTGTTGGGGATGTGGTTTAATATTTATTTCGATGCGGTTATATTTTGTTAATTTTCTGAATTTTCTCTCTGATGCCTTCTGCGCTTTCTATTGCCCCGATGCTCGATTGGACGGATCGGCATTGCCGCTATTTTCATCGGCTAATTACACGGCAAGCTTTGCTGTACACGGAAATGGTGACGACTGGGGCGTTGCTATATGGGGACGTGCCGCGGCATCTTGATTTCAGTTCACATGAGCACCCCGTTGCACTTCAGTTAGGCGGTAGTGAGCCAGTTGATCTGGCCCGTTGCGCCAAACTGGCAATCGAATGGGGTTATGACGAAATCAACCTGAACTGTGGATGCCCCAGCCCTCGCGTGCAGCGCGGGGCATTTGGAGCTTGTTTGATGGCAGAACCCTCGCGGGTGCGCGAATCGGTTGCTGCCATGGTGGGGGCGGTTGCTGGCAAGATCCCGGTCACGGTCAAACACCGTATTGGTGTCGACCATGAGGACAGTTACGGTTTTGTGCGCGATTTCGTGGGAACGGTGTCGCAGGGCGGTTGTGAGACTTTTATCGTGCATGCCCGTTCCGCATGGCTTGATGGCCTCAGTCCAAAGGAAAACCGCGATATTCCTCCGCTGCGACCAGAGTTCATTTTGCAGTTGCGGCGCGACTTTCCAGCTCTTGCCTTCGTGCTCAATGGCGGCATCAAGACTGGGCAGCAGATTCGCGAGTGGTTGCCGCAGGTGTCTGGCGTGATGGTGGGTCGGGCGGCTTATCAAGACCCGTGGAGTCTGTCGAATTGGGATCGAGAATTTCTGGGGAGTGCCGATTCGGCTGCGCCTGAGCGCGAAATCGTCGAAGAGCAAATGTGCGCTTACATCGCGGAGTGGAAGGCAAAGGGCTTGCATCCCCAGGCGATTACCCGGCATATGCTCAACTTGTGGAAGGGGCAGCCCGGTGGGCGTCGCTGGCGGCAAGTGCTGAGCGATTCGAGTTTGTTGTCCACGCTGTCAGTGCCTGAGCTATTCGCGACGGCCAGACGCGCCCGCCTTTCGGCCGCACTCGACGAAACGATGGAGTGCGACCAATCCAGCCACCCCGGCCAACTCGATCAACCGTTAACGGCTTCGGCTTGCGCCTGAACGCTGGCCGTGGCGTGCGATTCTGAACGGATTTCTGCGGTTGATAGTCCGACGACCTTTAGCGCGGCGTTGCGGAAGGACTCGGTGTCAATGCCCTTGAGCGCGACGACAGGCGCGGCGTCGAACGCCCGAAAATGGTTGGACATCGACCGGGTGTAGCTCGGGTCGTAGTGGTGCTGCAGGATGTCTGCGGTGAAAGTGGCAAGCTCGCCTTGTGTGATGAGTTCCTGCCAGCGTTCGACGGTTTCGGCGCCTCGCAAGGCGCGCAGGCTGGCCAGGCGCTGCAGCAGCAGGGGGCGATCGGCAGACAACTGGGCGTAGTCGGCCAGCAACAGCGCAACGCGCAGGTCTGTTTCGAGCTCCAGGGTGATGCAATGCCCCTGGCGCATCTGCTCCATCAGCGTATCGGGAACGTGAAGGGCGCCAATCTTTTTGCTCTCTGCCTCGACAAATACCGGGCGGTTCGGATCGAAGCGGCGCAGATCGGCCCACACGCGGGTCTCGAACAGTTTTTGCGAAGGCTGTGTCTCACCCGGCTCCAGGCCCAGCACGGAACCTCGATGCTGTGCCAGCGCCTCCAGATCGAGCACTTGCGCCCCGATCTCACGCAATGATTGAAGCAAACGGCTCTTGCCGCAGCCGGTGCGGCCGCAGATGACGTGAAATTGAAGTTGCCCGGACCGTTGCTCCAGATCGGCGCGCAGGGCGCGGCGCAAGGACCGATAACCGCCCTGCACCAGCACCACGGAAAAACCGATGCGCGCCAGAATGTGGGCCATCGCGCCCGAACGGTTGCCGCCGCGCCAGCAATACACCAGAGGCGCCCAGGATTTGGGCAACTCGTCCGCGTGCGCCTCGATGTGGTTGGCGATGTTGCGGGCGATCAGCGCGGCGCCGCGCTTATTGGCCACGAAGGGATCGACCTGGGCGTAAAGCGTGCCGACTTCGGCGCGCTCGGCGTCGTCGAGCACCGGCCAGTTTTGGGCGCCCGGCATGTGATCAATCGCAAATTCCGACGGGCTGCGCACATCGATCACAGCGCTGAAAGACTGCAGCTTCTGCAGTGCTTCAGCTGCATCCAAGACGCGGGGGTTCATGGCGCCGATCTCGCGGCAGGCAGGGCCAGCAAAGGGGCGAGGTGCGGCCAGACGGTATCGAGCATGGTGGGTTGCGCTTGCGCAGTGGGGTGAATGTTGTCGGACTGAAACCAATCGGGATGGCCGACGACGCCAGAAAGCAGAAACGGGACCAGCGCCACACGCTGCGATTTTGCAACCGCCGGAAACACGGCCGCAAAACGCGCGGTGTACGCCGGGCCGTAGTTTGGCGGAATTTGCATGCCGACCAGCAAAACGCGCGCGCCCGCCTTTTTGCACAGCGCGACCATACGGCTCAGATTGTTCTGCGTTTGCTGCAAGGAAAGACCGCGCAGGGCATCGTTGCCGCCCAGTTCGATGATGACCACGCTCGGCTTGTCGCGCGCGAGCAGGGCTGGCAGGCGGGCCAGCCCACCCGCTGTGGTGTCGCCGCTGATGCTGGCGTTGATCACGGTCCAGCGCGGCTCTCTGGTTTTAAGCCGCTGGCGCAGCAGATCGACCCAGCCTTTTCCGGTCTCTAGCCCGTATCCGGCAGACAGGCTGTCGCCCACCACGAGCAGAGTGGATGTGGGCGTGGATACGGGCGGTACGGCGGCTCGCGCTGCGCCCGCTAGCCCCATGCTCGCCGTTGGCGCCGACACCATAAGCCCCAAGACCTTGCGCCGCGACAGCGGGGGCGGGCTTTCTACAATCGGAGGCTTTCCATTTTTCATAACAAGGCTTCCATGACGGTCGATGTGATTGTCGCGCAGGATCTGGGCAAGACCGTTTCCGATGTCGGCGACGCCCTGACCATTCTTCACGCGGGGCAACTGCGAGTTCCTGCGGGACAGAGCGTGGCCATTACCGGCGCGAACGGTTCGGGGAAATCCACGCTGCTGGCTTTGCTCGCCGGCATGGATCGGCCCAGCACAGGTCAGGTGTGGATCGACGGTGTTGATCTCGACAGCCTCGACGAGAACGGCCGGGCCGATCTGCGGGCGCAGAAAATCGGCTTCGTATTCCAGAATTTTCAACTCATCGACCATTACACCGCGCTGGAAAACGTGATGCTGCCTCTGGAAATTTCCGGGCGCGCTCACGGCGCGGTGGAAGCCGCAACGACTTTGCTGCACGCCGTGGGCCTGGGCCAGCGCCTGCATCATCGCCCGGCCTTGCTGTCAGGCGGTGAGCAACAGCGCGTTGCCCTGGCCCGCGCCTTCGTGGGCCGGCCCCGGCTGGTCTTGGCTGATGAACCGACGGGCAATCTCGATGCGGCCACGGGTGAGCGCATCATGGATCTGATGTTCCGGCTGCGCGCCGAAATGCAGGCAACGCTGGTACTGGTCACACACGACCCGACGCTGGCCGCGCGCTGCGACCGCGTTTGCACCATGCACGCCGGCCACTTGACCGAACAACCCCAGGCGGTGGCTGCATGAAGCCGCTTTATGGATTTCACGCGGTGGGCGCGCGCCTGCGTGCGGCTCCTGCCTCGGTGCACGCGGTGTATGTCGATGCCGGTCGGCGAGATGCGCGAATGCAGCAATTCTTGCGCAAAGTCGAGGCCTCGGGCGTGGCGCTGAAAACCCTCAGCGCCGAGCGCCTGGCCGCGCTGGCGGGCACCGACCGTCATCAGGGCGTGGTGGCGCAGGTTGATGACTTGCCGACTGCGCACGACCTGCACGCCGTGCTCGATGCCGTGGAGGGCGCGCCTCTGGTGCTGGCGCTCGATGGCGTGACCGATCCGCACAACCTCGGCGCCATTCTTCGTACTGCTGATGCGGCGGGGGTGCATCTGGTCATTGCGCCGAAAGATCGCGCGGTCGGGCTCAACCCCACCGTGGCCCGTGTGGCCAGCGGCGCGGCGGAAACCGTGCCGTATCTCATGGTGACCAATCTGGTGCGCAGCCTGGGCGAATTGCAGGATCGAGGCCTGTGGGTGATGGGCACTGACGAGGCTGCGACCGACGATGTCTACGCCGCCAACTGGACGCAGCCCGCGGTGCTGGTGATGGGGGCTGAGGGCGCCGGCATGCGCCGCTTGGTGCGCGAGACCTGCGATCAGCTGCTGCAGATTCCCATGCTCGGTGCGGTGGAAAGCCTCAACGTCTCCGTAGCCGCCGGGGTTTGTCTTTACGAAGCCGTGCGTCAAAGACGCGTCTGAGCCTGATTTAACGGGCTTCGCTGGCGCGTTCCAACCGGTGATGCATGCGCTGCAGCGCAATCCAGACAATCAGGGCGATGATTGGAATGGAAATGCCCTCGGCCAGCTTGGGCTTGATGTGCAGCCAGGGTTCGGCCGCTTCGAACAAATGGCCCACCAGCGAGGCCATGTAGTACGTGATCGCGGCCACCGACAGACCCTCGACCGTCTGCTGCAGACGGAGTTGCAGGAACTGTCGACGGTTCATCGAGGCCAGCAAGCCGCGGTTTTGCTGCTGCATCGCCACTTCCACCCGCGTGCGCAGCAGGTTGCTGCAGCGTGAAACCCGCTCGGAAAGCGCCTGTTGTCGCCGTGCCGCCCAAGCGCAGGTTTGCATCGCGGGCGCCAACCGACGCTCCAGAAACTGACCGATGGTCTGCAGGCCGAAAATCGGCTTTTCGTGCAGTTCGGTCACACGCCGGTTGACCAAGTCGTAATACGCATTCGCCGCGGTAAATCGGCCATGAGAAGCGGCATAGACGCCTTCCACTGCGGACGCCAGCAAAGTCAGACGATCCAGGGTTTTGTGATCGCGCTGCGGCTCGGCGTCTTCGGCGCCTCCGTTGCTGCCGATGGCGTCCATGATGCTCACCAGATCCTGCTCGTATCGGTTGAGTTGGGGGGTGAGTTCGCGAGCGACCGGCAGCGTCAGCAAAGACAGCAGGCGATAAGTCTCGATTTCGAGCAGGCGCTGCACCAGTCGCCCGCGCCGCCGCGCCGACATGGCCTTGTTCAACACAATGAAGCGGGTAAAGCCGTCGGGCGCAATACGCAAATCGGTGAAGACCTGTGCGTGACCGTCGGCTACATCCGACCCGACCAGCGCATCGATATCCAGCACCGCGGAAAAATCAGGCAGGGTATCGCAGCCCAGTTCGGCCTCGGGCATGACGGCGACGTGGTTGGCGCACAGGCGTTGCCCCGGAATGCGCGCCAGCCATTCAGCCGAAACGCGGTCGCAGGCGCAGCGTTCAAACAGCGGATCTTCCGGGCCGAGGGGGTCATGCGTAATGAAGGTGTAGCTGACGAACTCTCCGTGGCGCTCCCAGCGCAGACGCACCGGGCCGATCTGCTCCGTGTGAAACATGCTGCCCGTGGATGGCGGCGGCAGGTGCAGATTGCCGAGCAGTTCACTGAGGTGTTCGAACGCCTGTTGCGACTCGGCCGGACTGACCAGCATCACTTGGTGGCTGACCTGCGCCGGCGCGCCCACTCGCTCGAACGGGCGGGCGTGGATCTCGTTGTGAAGCTGCTGGCGTAAAGGATGTTCGGACATGAGATACGGGCGGTGGGCTGAAAGAAAAAGTTAAAGACCCAGGACGGCGCCGAGCCCGTCAGTCGGTCTGGGTGGACGGAAGTCTGCTATGATGCACGGGTTTTGTGCGGTGCGGAATGAATGCATAAAAAAGCGTCCAGAAAGCACCAGGCCAGCGCAACAAAAAGTGAATGGCCCGCATCGAGCAGCACAAAACAGAAGCACAGAACGCGCCATGCTACCAACGCGACCGAGGGAGTGATTTGACAGATCGCCCAAAATTCAGCACGAGGTAATTGGCGCAAACCACCCGCAAACCGACTCAACCAGGTGTTGAGCCGCTGCCGAAGTTGCCCGGTGCCTGCACTGGAGAATTGGGCGGCGTGCCAATCAGAGCCGGATTTCAGACCCAACTTGGATTGGAAATTTTATGTCAGTCTCAATGCGTCAAATGCTGGAAGCTGGGGTGCACTTCGGTCACCAAACCCGCTTTTGGAATCCCAAGATGGCCCCGTACATTTACGGCCATCGCAACAAAATCCATATCGTCAACCTTGAAAAGACGTTGCCGATGTACTTGGAGGCGGCGAAGTTTGCCCGCCAGCTAGCTGCGCGCCGCGGCACCATTTTGTTCGTCGGCACCAAGCGTCAGGCGGGTGAAATCGTGCGTGAACAGGCCGAGCGTTGCGGCATGCCCTATGTCGACCAGCGCTGGCTCGGCGGCATGCTGACCAACTTCAAGACGGTCAAGACCTCGATCAAGAAGCTCAAGGACATGCAGGCCCAAGCGGCCGAAGGTGTGCTCGAGCAGATGAGCAAAAAAGAAGCGCTGACCTTCCAGCGCGAAATGGATAAGCTGGAAAAGTCCATCGGCGGCATTCAAGATATGGCGGCTCTGCCCGATGCGATTTTTGTTATCGACGTGGGCTACCACAAGATCGCCATCGCCGAGGCGAAGACGCTGGGCATTCCGGTGATCGGCGTGGTCGACACCAACCATTCTCCGCTGGGCGTGACTCACATCATTCCGGGCAACGACGACTCGGCTAAAGCCGTGATGCTGTATGCGCAGGGCATGGCCGATGCCATCCTGGAAGGCAAGAACGACGCGGTCAATGAAGTCGTGCAAGCCGTCTCCGAAGGCGAAGAAGAATTCGTCGAAGTTCAGGAAGACGCGCCTGCCGCCTGACGGGGCCAAGATGATCCTGCTGCAACGGCCCGATTCACCGGCCTGAAACACCCCGGGGCTGCGATACACAGCCCCTTTTTTTCAACCGCGTTTCTAGTTTCGATTTCAAGGAGTTCAACAATGGCGGCAATTACCGCAAGCATGGTGGCAGAACTGCGTGCCAAGACCGATGCCCCGATGATGGAGTGCAAAAAGGCGCTGACCGAGGCCGAAGGCGATATGGATCGCGCCGAGGAAATTTTACGCGTCAAGCTCGGCAGCAAGGCCAGCAAGGCGGCTTCGCGCGTGACGGCCGAAGGCATCGTGGCGGCTTACATCAACGGCACGACCGGCGCGATGATCGAGCTGAACTGCGAAACCGATTTCGTCGCCAAGAATGACGATTTCCTGGCCTTCGGCAAAGACCTGACTCAGTTGATCGCGGCGCAGAACCCTGCCGACGTGGCGGCGCTGTCGGCACTGACGCAGGGTGGCGAAACCATCGAAGCGCGCCGCAGCAAGCTGATCGGCAAGATCGGCGAGAACATGACCATTCGTCGCTTCAAGCGTTTTGCGGGTGATCACAAGCTGGTGAGCTACCTGCACGGTACGCGCATCGGCGTGGTGGTCGAGTTCACCGGCGATGAAGTGGCCGCCAAGGATGTGGCTATGCACATCGCCGCGATGAAGCCGGTGGCGCTGTCGTCGTCTCAGGTGCCCGCCGAGCTGATTGATAAAGAGCGCTCCATCGCCTCGCAGAAAGCGGCCGAGTCGGGCAAGCCCGCCGAGATCATTGCCAAGATGGTTGAAGGCTCGGTGCAGAAATACCTCAAGGAAGTCTCGCTGTTCGATCAGGTGTTCGTCAAGAACGATAAGCAGACGGTCGAGCAGATGCTGAAATCCGCAAACACCACGGTGCACGGTTTCACCATGTATGTGGTGGGTGAGGGCATCGAAAAAAAGTCGGAGAATTTTGCGGAAGAAGTGGCCGCGCAGATGGCTGCAGCCAAGCAAGGTTGAGCGCTGTTGCCCGGCTGACCGGGGCCGATTGGGGCCAATTGGGTCGATTGGGCCCGGTCGCCTAGCTCCTTTTAGTCCCGCTTCTTTGCAGCTTCTCCATCTCTGCCTTTTCGCCTTTTTTACCGCTCGCCAGGAGTCACCATGTCCGGATACAAACGTGTTCTGCTCAAGCTCTCGGGCGAGGCCCTGATGGGCGATGATGCTTATGGCATCAATCGCGTCACCATCGAGGCCATGGTGCGGGACATCGCCGAGGTGGTGCATTCTGGCGTGCAGCTGGCGATTGTCATCGGTGGCGGCAATATCTTCCGCGGAGTGGCGGGGGGCGCTGTGGGCATGGACCGGGCGACGGCGGACTACATGGGCATGTTGGCGACGGTGATGAATTCGCTCGCGCTGAGCGACGCCATGAAGCATGCCGGGCTGAATCCGCGCGTGATGTCGGCTATTGCCATCGACCAGGTCGTCGAGTCTTATGTGCGGCCCAAGGCGCTGCAGTACCTTGAGGAAGGCAAGTCGGTGATTTTTGCCGGCGGTACGGGCAATCCGTTCTTCACCACCGATACGGCCGCCGCGCTGCGTGCAGCCGAGGTCGGCGCCGAGGTCATGCTTAAGGCGACCAAGGTCGATGGCATCTACACCGCCGATCCGGCCAAAGACCCGCAGGCCGAGCGTTATGCGCGGATCAGCTTCGATGAGGCGATCGCGCGGCGTTTGCAGGTGATGGACGCGACGGCCTTTGCGCTGTGCCGTGAGCAGAAGATGCCGATTCGCGTATTCAGCATTTTCAAGCCGGGGGCGCTGATGCGCGTGGTTCAAGGCGCGGACGAAGGCACGGACGTCTACGTCTGATTACCATCGCAATCTTTGAGGCCCGCGCCGCGCTGCTTTTTGCGCAGCGGGTTTTGTTTTTTCCCGATCTGTTTTTGGAGTGCATCATGGGAATCGCAGAGATCAAGAAAAACACCGAAGAAAAAATGCACAAGTCGATCGAGTCGCTCAAACTCGATCTGGCCAAGGTGCGTACCGGACGCGCGCATACCGGCTTGCTCGACCATGTGATGGTGGATTACTACGGCACCATGATGGCGATCAGCCAGGTGGCCAATATGAATCTGGTGGATGCCCGCACCATCAGCGTGCAGCCGTGGGAAAAGAAAATGGTCCAGGCCGTCGAGAAGGCGATTCGAGAGTCCGATCTGGGTCTGAATCCCCAGACGCAGGGCGACGTCATTCGCGTGCCCATGCCCGCGCTAACCGAAGAGCGCCGCCGCGATCTGGTCAAGGTCATCAAGCAGGAAGGCGAGGGGGCCAAGGTGGCCGTGCGCAATTTGCGCCGCGATGCGAACCAAAGCCTTAAAGACCTCGTCAAAGCGAAAGAAGTCTCCGAAGACGACGAGCGCCGCGCGCAGGACGAGGTGCAGAAAATCACCGACCGCTGCATTGCCGAGATTGACAAACAACTGGCGCAAAAAGAAGCGGAGATCATGGCGGTCTGATGGGAGCCAGCGGATTGTTCCGCTGCTCTGATCGGCGTTCCAAGCTGTGTTTCTCATATTGATGGCATGAGCAAGAAAACCATCGCCAAGCGCGACCCCTCCACGCTGCCACGCCATGTGGCGGTGGTCATGGATGGCAACGGACGCTGGGCGCAGCGAAGGTTCTTGCCGCGTTCCTCCGGACATAAATTCGGTGTTGACGCGCTGAAAAAAATCGTGCGTCACTGCGCGGAGATCGGTGTGAAGCACCTCACGGTGTTCGCGTTTTCTTCTGAAAACTGGGCGCGGCCAGCGGAGGAGGTGCAGACCTTGATGGACCTGTTCGTCAAGGCGCTGCAGCGCGAGTCTGCTGAACTGGCTAGACAAGGCGTGCAGTTGCATGTGGTGGGCGATCTGTCGGCCTTTTCTGCCGAGATGCGCGCGCTCATCGACCAGTCCGAGGCGTTGACCCGCCACAATGACACGCTCGTGCTCAACGTGGCCCTTAACTATGGCGGGCGTTGGGACATGACGCAGGCGGCACAGGCCCTTTTTGCCGCGCAGGAAGCCCCCACGCAGCAAGCGCTGGCGCGGCATCTGGCGCTGGCGCATTCGCCCGACCCGGATTTGCTCATTCGCACCGGGGGCGAACATCGCATCAGCAATTTCCTGCTCTGGCAACTGGCCTACACCGAGCTCT
>CALBRU010000431.1 GCA_937927695.1 uncultured Thiomonas sp.
CGACAGCCAGGCCATGGGCCGGGTGGGCGAGGTCATCCTGCGCACCTGGCAGACCGCGCACAAGATGAAGGCGCAGCGCGGCTGGCTACCGCCGACCGCAGGTATGAGCGGCGCGCAGTTGAATATCAGCAACGACAACTTCCGCGCCAAGCGCTATATCGCCAAATACACACTCAACCCCGCACTGGCGCATGGCATCGCGCACGAAGTGGGCTCGGTGGAAGTGGGCAAATGGGCCGATCTGGTGCTGTGGCGCCCGGCGTGGTTCGGTGTGAAGCCCAGCGTGATTCTCAAAGGTGGCTTCATCGCCGCCGCACTCATGGGCGACGCCAACGCCTCCATTCCCACGCCGCAGCCGGTGCACACCCGCCCCATGTTCGGCGCCTTCGGCGGCGCGCGCACCGCCACCTCGCTGACCTTTGTGTCCCAGGCCGCGCTGGACAACGACATTGGCCAGCGTCTGGGCTTGCACAAGTCGCTCGCCGCCGTGCGCGGCTGCCGCAACGTGAAAAAAGCCGACATGGTGCACAACGCTTACACGCCACGCATGGAGGTGGACCCGCAGACCTACGAGGTTCGCGCCGATGGCGTGCTGCTCACCTGCGAACCCGCGACCCTGCTGCCGATGGCGCAGCGGTATTTTCTGTTTTGACTTCCCCAAAACAGAGGCGATTGCTTTCGGCATGGCTTGTATTCTTCAGTGCAACACATAAACTGTGAACGCAGATCATGTGTAAATTCGACTGGAGCCAACCTAATGAACATCACCCTGGCCGTTGATGAGCAAGTCGCCGAGCGGGCGCGTGTTGCGGCCCAAGCCATGGGCAAGAGTCTGAACCAGGTTGTCCGAGATTATCTGGAACGCTTGGCCGGAGAGAAGCAACGCGCCGCAGCAGCGGATGCTTATGCGGAGTCGGCGCTGCAAAGCCCCGGACGCCTGCGCGGCTGGACCTTCGACCGCGAGCAACTCCATACGCGCCACGAGGACGAGCCCCGGTGAATGCGCGCAGCTTCATCGACACCAATGTGCTGCTCTATGCCGACGCGGGCGACGCTGGAGACAAGCAGAGGCTTGCGGTGGCGCTGATTCGCAGCCATATGGTCGAGGCGTCCGGCGTAGTTTCGACCCAGGTGCTGCAGGAGTTCGCCGCAGCCGGGTTGCGCAAACTCGGTTTGCCGCTCGAACTTGTTCGTGCGCGCCTGGAGTTTTTCGCTGGATTCGAAGTGATCTCTGCATCGCCAAAGGCGATATTGCAGGCGCTGGATGTGCGGCAACGCTGGAATCTATCGTTCTACGACGCGCTCATTGTGCAAGCCGCGCAAGCCAGCGGCTGCACCGAACTGCTCACGGAGAACTTGCATGCCGGGGCCAACTTCAACGGGGTGCGGGTGGTCAATCCCTTTGCCTAGTGCAGTGTTTTACGCTTGATGGAACAAATAAAAAGGATGGATTTGGCGTCAGGGCAAGGCGCCAACCACAGCGATACCTGTAGGTATCGCGCGGATTGGCAACGCCGCCCTGGCGGCAAAGGCGCTTTTTTATGTTCCAGATAGCGTGAAACACTGCACTAGCATGCAGCACTATCGCGGCAGCAAATGCGACCGTATCCACGCGGCAAACGCGTCTTCGCTCATGTCGCTAGAAGCGACGGCGAGCATGGTGAGCGTGGCGTCGGCTTGTGTCGTGGCGAGGCGCTGACCATTCAAGGCGAGAAACAAGCCCACTGCGAGAAAAGCCGCGCGCTTGTTGCCGTCGACAAAAGCATGATTTTTCGCCAGGCCCACGCCATAGGCGGCGGCAAGCGCGGCCACATCCGGCTCGCCGTAGG
>CALBRU010000432.1 GCA_937927695.1 uncultured Thiomonas sp.
TAGTCACCATATTGAGGGTGCGCGGGGTGCGCCCGGCCAGCAGATCGGGACGTTCCAGCGCGGCGCCGTTGGCGGCGAAATGATTGGAGCTCGACATCAGCAGGCCGCCGGCATCGTGCCGCCAGGCGCCCACGAGCGCCGGCAAGCAGGCAATGGCGCGCACCGCATTGGCGCCGCCGCGCACGCGCTGCAGGCCGTAGTTCATGCGGATGGCCGCCGGGGTGAGCGTGCCGTAGTCGCGCGCCAATTGGCGGATCTGCTCGGACGGCACGCCGCAGACCTCGGCGGCGCGCTCGGGCGGCCACTCCAGCGCGCGTTCACGCAGCGCGGCAAAGCCTACGGTGTGCTGCGCGAGGTAGTCGTGATCGAGCCAGTCGTGCGCAATGAGCTCATGCATCAAGGCATAGGCCAGCGCGGCATCGGTGCCGGGACGCAACTGCACATGGTCGTGGCACTTCTCGGCCGTGTCGTTGCGCCAGGGGTCGATGCACACCAGCCGGGCGCCATTGCGCTTGGCGCGCTGCGCGTAAGTCCAGAAATGCAGATTGCTGGTGATGCTGTTGCTTCCCCAGATGAGGATGAGCTGGCTGTGTTCGAACTGTTCGACGTCCAGCCCCATCTTGCCGCCGATCACCGCCTTGAGTCCGGCCTCGCCCGCGGTGGAGCAGATGGTGCGGTCGAGCAGGCTGGCGCCGAGCTTGTGAAAAAAGCGCGCTGCCATGCTTTCGCTCTGTACGAAACCCAGCGTGCCGCCGTAGGAATAGGGCAGGATGGCCTGCGGGTCACGGGCGGCAATCTCCTTGAGCCGCTCGGCGATGGCGTCCAGCGCTTCGTCCCAGCTCACCGGGGCGAACTGGCCGCTGCCTTTGGGGCCGACTCGCTTCATCGGCTGCAGCAAGCGGTCGGGGTGATAGGTGCGCTCGGTATAGCGCGAGACCTTGGCGCACAGCGCGCCGTGCGTGGTGGGATGGTCGGGGTCGCCGCGCACGCTGATGGCCACGCCATCTCGCACGGTGACGAGCAGGGCGCAGGTGTCGGGGCAGTCGTGCGGGCAGGCGGCGCGCACGACGGTGTCTTGAACGGAGACTGCGTTGGAAGAGTCGGGCATGGCGACGGTTTTTGAAGTCAGGGAGTCAGTTCGCGAGTTTAGGCGGCAAATCCCCAGATCGCAGCTTGCGGTTGACAAAGTGCCGAGAATCGGAAATAGTACGACCGTTCGTTTTTTATCAAGTTTTTTATCAATCCCTCCCGCACACGACAAAAATGACCGCCAGCCATTCCCCGATCTCTCCGCGCCGAGCGCCGCACCGGACGGCGGGCGCCGAAACGGCGGCAAAAGCGGCGGCAAAACGCAGCGTGAGCGTCAGTCTGCCTGTCGAGCCGGGCAGCAGCGGTTCGGCTAAAGGGCGGCAGACGCGGCAGGCCATCATCGACTGCGCGCTGCAGATGGCCGGGCGCATCGGCCTGGAGGGCTTGTCCATCGGGGTGCTCGCCGACCGGATGGAAATGAGCAAATCGGGCGTGTTTGCGCATTTCGGTTCGCGCGAGGAGTTGCAGATCGCCGTTATCCGCCACTATCACGACCAGTTCGAGCAAGAGGTGTTTTACCGCGCCATCGAGCAGCCGCGCGGCATGCCGCGACTGGCGGCCATGGTGCAGCGCTGGCTGCAGCGGGTGAGTGTGGAAATGGAGACCGGCTGCATCTACATCTCCAGCGCGGTGGAATTCGACGACCGCCCGGGCACGGTGCGCGACGCGCTGGTCGCCATGATCCAGACCTGGCACGACGCGGTGCGCCGCGCCATCGCGCAGGCCATCGACTGCGGCCACCTCAAGCCCGACACCGACCCGCAGCAACTCATGTTCCAGATTCACGGCTACATCCTCGCTCTGCACCACGACGCCCGGCTGCTCAAGCTGCCCAACAGCCTGGAGTTGGCCTGCCGCAGTCTTGATGCGCTCCTGCGCGACCACGCCACGCCCGAAGGGTTGCCCCTGCTTTTGCCTTGTCTGGCCACGGAGCGTGCCGCGAGCGACTCCGCACCCCATTGAGCGCGTTTCCAGCCCATTTTCAGCCCGTTTTTCGATTCACGATTTTCAGGAGACAGATATGCCCCAATACACCCCGCCCTTGCGCGACATGCAGTTCGTCATGCACGAAGTGCTCGACGCCACCACCCTGCTCAAAGAGCTGCCGCCTTATGCCGAGGTCGATGCCGACCTGATCAACCAAGTGTGCGAAGAGGCAGGCAAGTTTTGCAGCGAAGTGCTGCAGCCGCTCAACGCCAGCGGTGATGCCGAGGGCTGCCATTACGACGCCGCCACCCACGCTGTGACCACGCCCAAGGGTTTCAAGGCGGCGTGGGATCAGTTCGTGCAGGCCGGCTGGACTTCGCTGACGGCCGATGCCGAATTCGGTGGCCAGGGCCTGCCGCACTTGGTGGGTAGCGCGGTGCACGAGATGCAAAACGCCGCCAACCAGGCCTGGACCATGTACCCCGGTCTGACGCAGGGCGTGACCGAATTGCTGAACGCGCATGGCAGCGCCGAGCAGAAGGCGCTCTACATGCCCAAGCTGGTTGCGGGCGAATGGACCGGCACCATGTGCCTGACCGAGCCACATTGCGGTACCGACCTCGGCCTGATTCGCACCAAAGCCGTGCCGCAAGACGACGGCAGCTACAAGCTCACCGGTCAAAAAATCTTCATCTCCAGCGGCGAACATGACTTGGCGGACAACATCGTGCACATGGTGCTGGCCAAGCTGCCGGGTGCGCCCGAGGGCAGCAAGGGTATTTCGCTGTTCATCGTGCCCAAGTTCGTGCCGACCGCCGATGCGGGCGTGGGCGAGCGCAACGGCATTTTCTGCTCCGGCATCGAGCACAAGATGGGCATTCACGCCAACTCCACCTGCCAGATGACCCTCGAAGACGCCACCGGCTGGATGGTCGGCGAGCCCAACAAGGGCCTGGCGGCGATGTTCGTAATGATGAACGGCGCCCGGCTCGGCGTGGGCATGCAGTCGCTTGGCCTCACCGAAGTGGCGTATCAAAACGCGCTGGCTTACGCCCGCGACCGGCTGCAGATGCGCGCGCTCACCGGGCCGAAGGCGCCGGACAAGCCGGCCGATCCCATTCTGGTGCATCCCGACGTGCGCCGCATGCTGCTCACCGCGCGCGCCTGGGCCGAAGGCGGGCGCTTTCTGGCTTACTGGATTTCGCTGCTGCTCGACCAGTCGCTGCACCACCCGGACGCCGAGGTGCGCAAGCAGGCCGACGATCTCGTCTCGCTGCTCACCCCAATCGTCAAGGCCTTCATTACCGACAACGGTCTGCAGGCGACCAACGAATGCCTGCAGGTGTTCGGCGGTCACGGCTACATCCGCGAATGGGGCATGGAGCAATTCGTGCGCGATGCCCGCATCAACCTGATCTATGAGGGCACCAACACCATTCAGTCGCTCGACCTGTTGGGCCGCAAAGTGTTGATGGACGGCGGTGCGCGGCTGCGCAAGTTCGGCAAGATCCTCACCGATTTCATCGAACAAGAGGGCGTGAACGAAGCCATGCAGGAATTCGTCAACCCGCTGGCCGATCTGGCCGACAAGGTGCAGAAACTCACTATGGAACTGGGCATGAAGGCCATGGCCGACAAGGATGAAGTCGGCGCGGCCGCCGTGCCGTATTTGCGCGTGGCCGGTCATGTGGTGTTTGCCTACGCCTTCGCCCGCATGGCGCAGGTGGCGCAGCGCAAGATTGCTGAAGGCAACGACTCGCCCTTCTACCAAGCCAAGCTGCAGACGGCGCGCTTTTACTTCGGGCGCCTGTATCCCGAATCCGCCGCCGCCATCCGCATGGCGCGCAGCGGCGCAAAGAACCTGATGGACACCGAGGCGGTGTTCGCCTGACCCCCTCGATTCCACTGAACCCCCCGAAGGAGCTGACATGACACAGACGATACACATCCGCAAAGTCGCCGTGCTCGGCGCTGGTGTGATGGGCGCGCAGATCGCGGCCCATTGCATCAACGCTCGGGTGCCGGTGGTGCTGTTCGACCTGCCTGCCAAGGAAGGCAGCAAGAACGGCATCGTGACCAAGGCCGTGGCCAACCTCAAGAAACTCAGCCCGGCGCCGCTGGGCGATGCGGCCGAGGCCGGCCTGATCACCGAGGCCAACTACGAGACTGATCTCGAACTGCTGCAGAGCTGCGATCTGGTGATCGAGGCCATCGCCGAGCGCATGGACTGGAAGCACGATCTGTACAAAAAGGTCACGCCGCATCTGGGCGCCAACGCCATCTTCGCGTCCAATACGTCCGGACTGTCGATCACCGCGTTGTCGGAGGGCTTCGACGCCGATCTACGCAAGCGCTTCTGCGGCGTGCATTTCTTCAACCCGCCGCGCTATATGCATCTGGTGGAGCTGATTCCCACCGCGCAGACCGACGCGGCCATTCTCGACCGGCTCGAAACCTTCCTCACCACCACCCTGGGCAAGGGCGTGGTGCGCGCCAAGGACACGCCCAACTTTGTCGCCAACCGCGTGGGCGTGTTTTCCATCCTGGCGGTCATCAAGGAAGGCGAGAAGTTCGGCCTGGGCTTTGACGTCATCGACGATCTCACCGGCAGCAAACTGGGCCGCGCCAAGAGCGCAACCTTCCGCACCTCCGACGTGGTCGGCCTGGACACCATGGCCCACGTCATCAAGACCATGCAGGACACCCTGCCCGCGGATAAAGACCCCTTCGCCGCGCTGTATGCCACCCCGCCCGTGCTGGCTACGCTGGTCGCCAATGGCGCGCTGGGGCAGAAGAGCGGCGCAGGTTTTTACAAAAAAGTCGGGCGCGACATTCTGAAGTTCGATCCCGCCAAGGGCGACTATGTACCGGGCGGCGGCAAGGCCGACGAGATCGTGGTGCGCATGCTGAAAAAACCTGCCGCCGAGCGGTTCAAGCTGCTGCGCGAATCGAGCAATCCGCAGGCGCAGTTCCTGTGGAGCATCTTCCGCGACGTGTGGCATTACGTGGCCCTGCATCTGGTCGACATTGCCGACAACGCTCGCGATCTCGACTTCGCCATCCGCTGGGGCTTCGGCTGGAACGAAGGGCCGTTCGAGAGCTGGCAGGCCGCAGGCTGGAAGCAGATCGCCGACTGGATCAGCGAAGACATCGCCGCAGGCAAGACGTTGTGCAGCGCACCGCTGCCCGCCTGGGTGGGCCAGGTGGACGGCGTGCACAAACCCGAGGGTTCCTACTCGGCGGCGAAGAATGCCTACATCGGCCGTTCAAGCTTGCCGGTCTATGCCCGCCAGCCGTTCAAGCAGGCCGTGCTGGGCGAGAACGCGCCCGACCCGCGCACCGCAGGCGGCACCGTGTTCGAGGATGAGTCGATCCGCCTGTGGACGGCCCCCGGCGCCGACGACGTGCTGGTCGCCAGCTTCAAGACCAAGATGAACACCATCGGTCCCGGGGTCATCGCCGGATTGAACCGCGCGGTGGAACTGGCCGAAGGGCGCTACAAGGGCGTGGTGGTCTGGCAGCCGACTTCGCTGTCGGGCGGGCCGTTCAGTGCCGGGGCCGATCTGCAGTCGATGATGCCCGCCCTCATGGCCGGTGGCCCCAAGGCCATCGAGCCGGAAGAAAAAAAGTTGCAGGATCTGATGCTCACCCTGCGCTACGCCCAGGTGCCGGTGGTGGCCGCAGTCAGCGGCATCGCCCTTGGAGGAGGCACTGAGCTGAGCGTGTACTGCGCCAAGCGCGTGGTGCATTTCGAGAGCTATATGGGCCTGGTGGAAATGGGCGTGGGC
>CALBRU010000433.1 GCA_937927695.1 uncultured Thiomonas sp.
ATCCCGCCTTGCATCCTGGGCGCAGTGCGGAAGTACGGCTGGGCGGTGGGCGCCTGGGCGTGGTGGGAGAATTGCATCCGCAATGGGTGCAGCGCTATCACCTGCAGTTTGCACCCGTGATCTTCGAGCTGGATGCTGGGCTGTTGCAGGCCCAGCGACTGCCCGCATTTGCCCCCATCAATCGCGTACCCGCCGTGCAGCGCGACCTGGCGTTTCAGGTTCCCTCGGGCATCAGCTATGCGCAGATGCAGCAGGCAGTACAAACCGCCATCCAGAACATTCCGGTTTGCGGCATCATCCGGGAGGTGCGACTCTTCGACCTGTTCACCCCGCCCGGAGACACGATCTCGAAAAGCATGGCCTTCCGTCTGCAGCTGCAAGATCTGCAAACCTTGACTGACGAGCGGGTGGATGCCGCCTGTCAGGCGCTGGTTGCCGAGTTGGCGACTGCAACCGGGGCGCAACTCAGGGGTTGAAGTCGGTCGAAACAACAACAAAAGCAGCACACAGGAGGACAGATGGCACGCATTCAGATCGAATCGGTGCAGACACCGACGCTGACCAAGGCAGAACTCGCCGAACAGCTCTATGAGCGTATCGGCCTCAACAAGCGTGAATCGAAAGACATGGTCGATGCCTTTTTCGACCGCGTTCGAGATGCCTTGGGGCGAGGTGAAGATGTCAAGCTTTCCGGATTCGGCCATTTCCAGTTGCGCGAAAAGGCGCAGCGGCCAGGCCGCAATCCCCGCACCGGCGAAATCATTCCCATCGCCGCGCGTCGGGTGGTGATTTTCCACGCCAGCCACAAGTTCAAGCATCAACTCCAAGGCCCCGCATTGGCTGATCTGGCAGAAGAGGTGCAGTGACCTTCGCCTGGTCTGCAAATCGTCGAAAAACGCCGAAATTTCTTGGTAAGGTATGTGAAGAATGCCACAAACCCACGGGGAATCAGGCTGGACATTGCCGTTATCCGCTTGAGACGCGGCAAAATCCATTAACCAGCCCATTCGGGCGAATTCCGTTTTGACGTAACCGCTCACGCTTCTAGGATTTGCCCCGTCGCCACCATGAGTGCCGTCCCCGCATTGCCGCCCATTCCTGCCAAGCGCTACTTCACCATTGGAGAAGTCAGCGAGCTGTGCGGCGTGAAATCGCACGTACTACGGTATTGGGAGCAAGAATTCGCACAATTGCGCCCGATGAAAAGAAGGGGCAACCGTCGCTATTACCAGCACCATGAGGTTCTGTTGATTCGCCGTATTCGCGAGCTGCTGTATGAGCAAGGTTTCACCATCAGCGGCGCCCGGGCGCGTTTGGGCGGGATTCCTGGCGAGGAACACGCAATGCAAGAAGCAGCGGGTACGCCGGAGGCCGCAGAGCAGGCTCCGCTGGTGCCGCTGCCTGCCATTCAGCACATCAACGAACTGCGTGCCGAACTCCTCTCGATCCGCAGAAGTTTGATCGAACCCTGAGGAATGGTGTATGATTGCCTGCTTTGGTCGTCGGGGCGTAGCGCAGCCTGGTAGCGCACCTGCATGGGGTGCAGGGGGTCGGAGGTTCGAATCCTCTCGCCCCGACCAAATTACTAAGTAAATGACCAGTCGTCAGATCTGATCGTTGACGGAAAAGTAAAAAAAGCCCGCTAAAGCGGGCTTTTTCTTTTGGTGCGCATTCCCCTTTAAGGTTTCAAGCTACAGCACGCAATGGGGCTTGCAGGGATTCCAGATGCTGCCGCGCCTCGGCTTCTGGCAGGCGCTGCAGCAGGCGGTTGGCGCCAGAGATCAACGCGCGCACCGAGGCGGTGACGATATTGGCGTCCATGCCCACTCCGTAGGTGCTGGCTGCCGTTCCTGCGATGGCCATTTCGACGACGGCCGAAGCTTTCGCATCGGCTCCAAGCCCGAGGGCGCGCTCTTCATAGCTGTGCACGGCCAGTGGCAGTCGCAGCGCGTGGATGGCCGCGTCGATGGGGCCGTTGCCTTCGCCTATGAGACTCAGGCGTTTGCCATCCACTTCGATTTCCAGGCGAACGCCTTGGTGCTCGCCGTGGTCGCTGAGGTGGTAGCTGTGCAGGTGCAGCGGCTGCCCGATCTGCACATACTCTTCATTGAACATCTGCCAGAGTTGTTGTGCCGTGACTTCCGCACCGGTGGCGTCGGTGTGTTTTTGCACCACACCGCTGAACTCGACCTGCAAACGGCGGGGCATGACCAGACCGTAGGTAGCTTCGAGCAGGTAGGCGATGCCGCCCTTGCCGGACTGGCTGTTGACGCGAATGACCGAATCGTAGGCGCGGCCGAGATCGGCCGGGTCGACCGGCAGATAGGGCACTTCCCAGATCGCGCCTGGACGTTGCGCGGCCAGGCCTTTCTTGATCGCGTCCTGGTGCGAGCCGGAGAAAGCGGTAAACACCAGATCCCCTGCATAGGGGTGGCGGGGATGCACGGGCAACTGGGTGCATTCCTCCACGGTGCGCGCCACGGCGTTGATGTTCGAAAAATCCAGACCAGGGTTCACGCCTTGCGAATAGAGGTTGAGCGCAAGGGTGACCAGATCGACATTACCGGTGCGCTCGCCATTGCCGAACAGGCAGCCTTCCACGCGGTCGGCGCCGGCCATCACGCCCAGCTCTGCAGCGGCGACGGCGCAGCCCCGATCATTGTGCGGATGCAGCGACAGGATGATGCTGTCACGCTTGTCGAGATGGCGGTGCATCCATTCGATCTGGTCGGCATAGATGTTGGGGGTGCTCATCTCGACCGTGGCCGGCAAGTTGAAAATGATCTTGCTTTCCTGCGTGGGCTGCCAGACTTCGGTCACTGCGTTACACACCGAGACGGCAAAGGGCAACTCGGTGCCGCTGAACACCTCGGGGCTGTACTGGAAGGTCCATTGAGTTTCTGGCTGCTGCGCAGCAATCTGCTTGATGAGTTTGGCCGCATTCACCGCGATCTGCGTACAGCCGACCTCATCGACGTTGAATACGATGCGTCGGAAATTAGGGGCAGTGGCGTTGTACACATGCACGATCGCTCGCTTGGCGCCCCGCAGTGAGTCGAAGGTGCGGCGGATGAGATCTTCGCGCGCTTGAGTCAGCACTTCGATGGTGACGTCGTCGGGAATATGACCGCCCTCGATGAGTTCGCGCACAAAATCGAAATCGGTTTGCGACGCAGACGGAAACGCCACTTCGATCTGCTTGACGCCGACGGCGCACAGCATTTTGAACATGCGCATCTTGCGCTGTGCATCCATGGGCTCGAACAGCGCCTGATTGCCGTCGCGCAGATCGGTGCTCATCCAGATCGGCGGTCGCGTGATGACCCGATCG
>CALBRU010000434.1 GCA_937927695.1 uncultured Thiomonas sp.
GGTGGACTTCGCCCATCGGCTCGAAGCCCGGCTGCCCGCGCGGCTGAATGGTCGATTGACACTGTTCCCCTACGCCACACCCGAAGCCGTATGGAACGAGCACCGCGAAAGCACCCGCGGCCGCGACCTCGACATCACCGGCCTGTCCTGGGCCACGCTGGAGCGCGACGGCCCGCAACAATGGCCCTACCCGCAGGGCGCCAGCAGCGGCAAGGCGCGGCTGTATGCAGACGGCATCTTCCCCACTGCCGATGGCCGTGCCAGGTTCTTCGCCGAAGCCTTCAAACCCGTGGCCGAACCCTGCGACGCGCGCTACCCTGTGGCGCTGACCACCGGCCGCCTGCGCGACCAGTGGCATGGCATGAGCCGCACCGGCTCGGTGCCGCGTCTGTTCAACCATGCACCCGAACCCTGCATCGACCTGCACCCCAGCGACCTCGCCCGGCGCGGCCTGAGCGATGGCGAGTTGCTGCGCGTGGCCTCGCGCCGTGGCGACATCGTGCTGCCGGCTCGCGCCACCGACACCGTGCGCCCCGGCCAAGCCTTCATCGCCATGCACTGGGGCGCGGAATACCTCGCCGGGCGCAACGCCGAAGGCGTGGCGCGCCTGGGCGTCAACGGCCTGACCCTGCCCGTCATCGACCCCTATTCCTTTCAACCCGAACTCAAGCACAGCGCGGTGCGGGTGGAGGCCGCCAACCTCACCTGGCACCTCGCGGCCTTCGGCTGGATGCCCGAGGCCAGCGCCCAGGCGCTGCGCGCCACGCTGATGCAGGAACTGGCCGAACTGCCCTTCGTCATGTGTGTGCCCTTTGGGCGCGAACGCACCGGCCTGCTGCTGCGCACCGCGGCGCGCGGCGCGCCTGCTGCCGATTTGCTCGCGCGCATTGACGCCCATTTTGGCCTGCAGGGCGCAGCCGCGCTGCACTACGCCGATCCGGGCCGCAGCGTGCGCCGCGCGATGCGGTTGAACGGCGAGATGCTCGACGCCGCGCTGCTCAGTGGACCTGCCGAAAGCGTGCTGGCGCAAGGCTGGTTGCGCGAACTGCTGCAAAGCGAGGCCAGCGCCAAGCCCTATGGCCGCTGGCTGCTGCTGCCTTCCACCACGCCGCCGGCCAATCTGCCCAGCCCCGGCCACCAGGTGTGCGTCTGCTTCGACGTGTGGCAAAGCCAGATCGACGCCCTGCTGCCCACGCTGGAGGGCGACGCCGACGCGCAGCTCGCCACTTTGCAACAAAAACTCAAATGCGGCACCAACTGCGGCTCCTGCCTGCCCGAGCTGCGCCGCATGGTGCGCGACTGCGGGCGGGTCTCGGCCTGAATCTTGCTGCACATTTTTCAGGAGGGCATCGCCATGTTCAACCCCGCTTCACTGCATCCCATTTCCCTGGAAACCGGCCCGGGCCGCTTCAACCCAGACGCCGTCTCCATGCTGCGCACCCTGGGCCGCGGCGCGCACGGCTGCCGCAGTCTGAGCCGCGAGCAGGCCCGCACCCTGATGGGCTGGCTGCTGCGGCGCGAACTCTCCGACGCCCAGATTGGCGGCCTGTTGCTGGCGCTGCGCATGAAGGGTGAGAGCGCCGAAGAACTCGAAGGCTTCACCCTCGCGGCCAAAGACAGCCTGCCGCAGATGGACGTGCGCACCAGGCGCCCGGTCGTCGTCATCCCCAGCGCCAACGGTGCGCGCCGCCTGCCCAACCAGGTGCCATTGCTCGCCGCCCTGCTGCAAGAACAGGGCATGCCCGTTCTGGTGATCGACGCCCCGTCCACCGAGCACGGACGGCTGCCCACCGCACCGCTGTGGCGGGCGCTGGGCATGCCCATTGCCCCCAGTGCCGAGCAGGCGCAAGACCTGCTCGAACGCAACGAGGCCGTGCTGCTGTCGCTGCCCACACTCAGTCCTGCGCTCGACCGCCTGCTGCAATGGCGCAATGTGCTCGGGGTGCGCAATGGCGGGCATTCGGTGGTCAAGATGCTCAACCCGCTGCGGTCGCCCAGCCTGCTGGTCACCGCCTACACCCACCCGGAATACGCCCGGCTGATGCAGGACGTGCTGCTTGCCCTGCGCCAGCCCGCGCTGCTGCTGCGCGGCTGCGAGGGCGAGGCCGTGGCCCATCCCAACCGCGACGCGGAGCGCCTGAGCCTGTATGCCGATGGCACTGAGCAGACCTGGCCGCCTGGTGCGCCATTCACGCCGCCGACGGACCTGCCCGACGGCCTCGATCTGCGCGCCAGCACCGGCTGGATTCACGCCATTCTCGACGGCTACAAACTGCCGCCCGAACCGCTTGCGCGGCAGGCCGCCTGCATCCGCGCAATGAGCGACCAGATCGCCGGCTCCGGTGCGACACCCCGCGCTGCGCCCGCCACGCGCGTCGCCCCACTCCCTCTGCCCACGGATTCCCGCCATGCCAACATGCTCTGAAGTCTCGCCCATCACGGTCCATCTGGTTGGCGCAGGCCCGGGCGATCCGGAGCTCCTCACCCTCAAGGCCGTGCGCGTGCTGCGGCAAGCCACCGTGGCGCTGGTCGATGATCTGGCCAACCCCGGCTGCCTGGCGCATCTCGCCGCAGACTGCCGCATCATCCCGGTCGGCAAACGCGGCGGCTGCGCCAGCACGCCGCAAGCCTTCATCGAACGCCTGATGGTGAACGAGGCGTTGCGCGGCGAACGCGTGGTGCGCCTCAAAGGCGGCGACCCGCTGGTGTTCGGCCGCGCCGGCGAAGAAATCGCCGCCTTGCGCGCGGCGGGGCTGCAGGTCGAGGTTGTGCCAGGCATCACCGCGGGAATCGCAGCCGCCGCGGCTGTCGGCGTCTCCCTCACGCACCGGCACCATGCACCGGGCGTCGCCCTGATCACCGGCCACCGCCAGCCCGGCAACAGCGCCCAGCGCTGGGACGCGCTGGCCCAATCCGGCTTGACCCTGGTCATTTACATGGGCGTGGCCGAGGCCCCGTCCATCGAATCTGGCCTGATGCAAGGAGGCCTGCCCTCCGACACCCCAGTCCTGCTCGTGCAGGACGTGAGCAGTGCACAGGAGCGCCGCGTTGCGACCCGCCTCGACGCCCTGTGCAGCACCCTCGCCACCGAACGATTCGGCTCTCCCTGCGTGATGTTGATCGGAACGGCCATGCAACACGCCCTGCAGACACTCACTCCAGATCAAATCCAGCCGCACCAAGCGCCTCTTCTGCTCAACCCTGAACGCCCCGAGCCGCACCCTGCCGCCTGCGCGGCCTGATCCTCGAACAAGAGCCCCCAATGCTTCCGCCAGGCCCCAGCAAAAAAACCGCTGCGCAGAGAAGAACAGCGGATTTTTCGGACTTTCCCGGACTTCTTGAAACAGCATCTTGCCGGAAACGATTGAAGACTGTTTCCATGTTGCACCTGAATCCGTGAGCCCAAGAATGAAAGACGTTCACTCTGCGGGTGCAGCATCCACGAGGTGCCGACAGATCGATGACCAGAACAAAGCGGCCGGGCAGCAAATCGTCGGCCATCGAGGCCGGCAGGGTGGCCACTACGGCCGGCGCGCTCCACCGCGCCGTGCGGAACCCGAACTGCCCGCGCCGCCATACACGCCAGAGCGCAAAGCGGGATACGTTCCAGCAGGGGCGCAGCCGTTGCCAAAGCGCCGGGATCGACATGCGCAACTGCGTCAGTTCGCCAGGCCTGCCTTGACCAGCGCCTGCCCGAGATCCTCGATCAGGTCTTGTGTATCCTCCAAACCAATAGCCAGCCGCACCAGGCCGCCTGCGTGCGGCCAGTGCGATGACGGGCGCATACTTGGCACGTCATAGGGCACTGCCAGGCTGACCGGGCCGCCCCAGGAGTAGCCGATCTTGAAGAACTGCAAGGCATCGACGAAGGCATCGACCTGCGCAGCCGAATACCGCGGCTGGAACACGACGCTGAACAAACCGCCTGCAGCCGTGCAGTCGCGTTGCCAGTGCGCGTGGCCGGGGCTGCCGGGCAGCGCCGGGTGGAGCACCTGCGCGACTGCAGGCTGGTCTTGCATCCACAGCGCAATGCGTCGCGCGCTGGCATCGTGCGCGTGGTAGCGCAGCGGCAGGGTATGCAGGCCGCGCAGCACGCGGGCCACATCGTCGCCGCTCACGCCCAGACCGAGGCGCATATGGGTGAGCAGCAGGCGTTCGTGCAGGGAGTCGTCGCGGGTGGTCACGCTGCCCATGAGCAGGTCGGCGCCGCCGCTTTGGTATTTGGTGAGGGCTTGCATCACTACGTCCACGCCAAGATCGAAGGGCTGCAGCGCGATGCCGGCAGCCCAGGTGGCGTCGATGGCGGTGTGGATGCCGTGCTGCCGTGCCTCGGCAATGAGTCCGCGCAGATCGGGCATTTCCATCGTCACCGAACCTGGCGCCTCAAGCCAGAGCAGCTTGGTCTGCGGCGTGATCAGCTTGGCGAGTTCTTCAGGGGTGCACAGGGGGTCGTAGAGCTGGTGCAAAATACCCCAGGCGCCGAGAAAGCGTTCGGCCAGTTCTCGGCTTGGGCCGTACACATTGCCCGGCAACAGCACGACGTCGCCCTGCTTCAACAAAGCGAGATCGACCAAGGCGATGGCCGAAAGGCCCGAGGGGCAGAGCACGCAGTGGCGCCCGCCGTCGAGCGCGGCCAGACGCGCTTCCAGGATGAAAGTGGTGGGGGTGCCGTGCAGCCCGTAGGTATAGCCGGCCTTGCTGCGCCAGTCGCGGGCGCGCATGGTCGCCACATCCGGGAAGATCACGGTGGAGGCATGGTGCACGCCGGGCTCTACCGCGCCAAAACCGGCAGGCGGTTGATACGAGTGATGTTGCAAACGGGTGGACAAATGTTGCATTTCGGAGGGCGGCTGGGGTTTTTGGTCTAATTGGGGCTCTTGTTGACTCGACATGGAACGGGCTCCGCGATGTAGGGGTCTTGTTTTGCGGGTTTGCACAAGCGGCCTGTCCGCATGGCAAACCAGCGTGAAGCATAGGCCCAATGTCCGGCCCGTTCCGACACCCACCCCTTGGATCCTGACCCTGCGTCTTTGTTGCCCGGCTCATCGTTACCCAACGTCTGTGCCGGGTTTGCAACCATCGCCCCGCGCTTTGCGCAGCCCTTGCGCACCCGCCGCCCCGCCTGCCCGATCTCGCCCTGTGCCTCTTTGCATCCCCGCTGGAGCGCCGCACGGGCGACTGCTTTTTTCCGTGTTTCGCACGCCCTGGAGCGCCCGTCATGGAAGTGCTGATTCTGTTCGGTCTGATTCTGCTCAATGGTCTGTTCGCCATGTCGGAGATCGCGCTGGTCACGGCGCGCCGTGCCCGCCTCGCGGCGCTGGCTGAAGCGGGCAGCGACAACGCCCGCACCGCGCTGCATCTGTCCGAGCAGCCCACGCGCCTGCTGTCCACGGTGCAGATCGGCATCACCTCGATCAGCGTGCTCAACGGGATTCTGGGCGAGGCGGCGTTTTCCGAGCCGGTGGCCAACTGGCTGATCTCGCTGGGCCTGCTGCCCAAGTTTGCAGGGGTGTCGGCCACGGCCATCGTGGTGCTGCTCATCACCTTCGCCTCCATCGTCATCGGCGAGCTGGTGCCCAAGCGGCTGGGGCAACTTGCGCCCGAGCGCATCGCCATGGTGATGGCGCGGCCCATGACCTGGATCGCCCGCGGCGCGGCGCCCTTCGTCAAGCTGCTGTCCATTTCCACCGATCTGCTGCTGACCTTGCTGCGCGTGCGTCACAACACCATGCCGCAGATGACCGAGGCCGAGATCAATGAGGTGCTCGAAGAGGGATCGGACGCCGGGGTGATCGAGGAGCAGGAGCACGAGATGGTGCGCAATGTGTTCCGCCTCGACGACCGGCAGATCGCCTCGCTGATGACGCCGCGCAACGAGATCGAATATCTCGACGTCGATCAGCCGCTGAGCGAAAACCTGAACAAAATCGCGCAGTCCACGCATTCGCGCTTTCCGCTGGTCAAACGCGGGCTGGAAGAAGTGGTCGGCATCGTCTCGACCAAGGATTTGCTGGGCCGCTTCATCCGCCGCGAGAGCATCGACGATCTGAGCAAGGCCGCCATCCCCGCGACCTTCGTGCCCGAAAGCCTGACCGGGCTGGAACTGCTGCAGACCTTCCGCCAGAGCGCCGAGCACACTGCCATGGTGATCGACGAATACGGCCAGACCATGGGCATCGTGACCGTGCAGGACTTGATGGAGGCCATTGCGGGCGAGTTCAAGTCGCATCCGTCCGAAGAACCGTGGGCGATGCAGCGCGAAGACGGCTCGTGGCTGATGGACGGTCTCATCACCGTGGAAGACCTCAAGACCCGCCTGGGCCTGGCCCATCTGCCCGACGAGGAAAAGCAGCGCTACAACACCCTGTCGGGCATGCTCATGCTGCTGCTCGCACGCCTGCCGGCCACTGGTGACATCGTGCATTGGGGCGACTGGAATTTCGAAATCGTCGATATGGACGGCAAGCGCATCGACAAAGTGCTGGTGCAGCGCCGCCCCACCGAAGCCGCAGACGAATTCTCCGACCCCGGCGAAGGACGCGACTCGCGGCTTTGAAAATAGGTGCGGCTCCCGCCGTTGCAGGCGCCGCGCCCGAGCCGCTTCCAATTCCATGCTGCACGACGCCCTGCTCCTCCTGCCGGACTTCATCCTGATCGTGCTGGGGCTGCTGCTTGTGCGCTTCACCGCGCTCAACCGCAGCGTGTGGGACGGGGTGGAACGGCTGGTGTATTTCGTGCTGTTTCCGGCGCTGCTGTTTTCCACCACCAGCCGCGGCCATGCCAGCCTGAGCGACACGCGGGACTTCGTCATCGCGGGAGCGGCCATGCTGCTCATCGGCATCGGCCTGTCGTATCTGGCCTTCTGGTCGCGCAAGGCCGACCGGCGTTGCGTGGCCAGCGGCGTGCAGACCGCCTTTCGCTTCAATTCCTACATTGCCCTGGCCGTCGCCGATCGGGTGGGCGGCCCGCCCGCGGTGTCTTTGGTCGCGGTGCTCATCGCCGTGGGGGTGCCGCTGTGCAATGTCGCGGCGGTGTGGGCCCTGGCGCGTCATGCGCAAAGTAATGTCTGGCGCGAACTGTTGCGCAACCCCCTGCTCATCGCCACCGTGGCCGGGCTGACGGTGCACAGCCTCGGTCTGTCGCTGCCCGAGCCTATCGTGCCCGCGCTGGATCGGCTCGGCCATGCCTCCATCGCCCTGGGGTTGATGACTGTGGGCGCAGGTCTGCAATGGCGCGGCCTGCACCGGGAATTGCCGGTAGGCCTGTGGTTTTTGAGCATCCGGCACCTGCTGCTGCCCCTGTCTGCGATGGCGCTGGCTTGGGCGTTTGAACTGCCGCCGCTGCAGGCCTTGGTGCTGGTGCTGTTCGCCGCCATGCCCACCGCGTCGAGCGCCTACGTGCTGGCAGCCCGCATGGGCGGTGACGGCCCCTACGTGGCCGGCCTGGTCAGCCTGTCCACCGTACTTGGCGCCTTCTCCATTCCGGTGTTCCTGGCCGTGATGCAGCATTGATTTATCGCGCCCCAGCGCGCCCCCATTTCGGCTTCGTGATGTATCGCATACTGAGTGTTTCAGTGTGGTTTACAGTGAGATGACATTTTTGCCATGTATCCTTCAAGGATTGAAATGACACTCACTTCCCTGTCTAACATGCCGAATTTCCATGTTATTTTCTGGAGACACGCCGAGGCCGAAGACGCCGCGGGCTCTGCGCAGGGCGACGAGGTCGATCTGCGCCGCAACCTCACCAAGCAAGGCCGACGTGACGCGGCCCAGGTCGCCGGGTGGATCAAGTCGCAGCTGCCCAAACCCTGGGCGGTGATTTCCAGCCCCGCTCAGCGCGCGCGCCAGACTGCGCAGCATCTCAACGACTATCCGGTGATCGACCCGCGCCTGCGCCCGGAATCGTCAATGGAGGAACTGCTCTCGGTGGTTTCCGAATTTCCGCGCCAAGGCGGTGCGCTGGTGCTTGTGGGCCATCAACCCATCCTCGGCCGCGCCGGGCTTTACTGGATCACCGGCTGCGACCAACAGTTCTCCTTGCGCAAAAGCGGCCTGCTCTGGGCGGTGGAACGCAGCCGCGAAGTCGGCATCCAGCGCAGTCTGCGCGCCTGCGTCAGCGCGGATTTGCTGGGCGATTGAGGCCCTGTTCACAACTCGTCAGCTTGCTTGCACTGTCACACCAAATTCACGAGACCTTCACTGAACTGTCACGGCGCGTTCTTATCTTTCATTCAACAAAACGCAGGGCCGCCCCAAGTTTTCTTGACCCCCACGGGGGGCGGGTTGGGCCTAGCCCTGCCCTGGGGGCTCCCATCCGATATGGAGGAAAGACAATGTTCGACGACGAACACGCGCATTCGCTGGATAGGCGCACTGAGCACCAACCGGCGGGCCTGAGCGCCAGCCCCGCTCAAGCCTCGCAGAGTCTCAGCGTCGCCTGGGCGCGGCATGGCGATGAAGTGCGCGAAGCGCAGCGCCTGCGCTACAAGGTCTTCGTCGAAGAAATGGGCGCGCAGATCAAAACGCCCGAACCAGGCCTCGACATCGATCTGTTCGACGCCTACTGCGACCACCTGCTGGTACGCGACGGCGACGGACGTATGATCGGCACCTACCGCGCCCTGCCCCCGCATCAGGCCAAACGCGTGGGCACGCTCTACACCGAGACCGAATTCGATCTCACCCGCCTGTATCACCTCAAGCCGCGCCTGCTCGAAATCGGTCGCTCCTGCGTGCACCGCGACTATCGCAGCGGCGCGGTCATCATGGCGCTGTGGGGCGGCATCGCCACCTATATGCAACGCCACGGGCTCGATGCCCTGATCGGCTGCGCCAGCATGTCCATGCGCTGCGGCGGACATACGGCTGCCAGCCTCTGGGCCCAACTGCAGAAAGGCCATCTGGCCGCGATCGAAGACCGGGTGCACCCGCGTCTCGCCCTGCCGGTGCAGCACCTGCGGCAAGACCTCGCGGTGGAGCCGCCACCGCTGCTCAAGGGTTATTTGCGTGTCGGCGCCAAAGTGTGCGGCGCGCCCGCGTGGGACCCGGATTTCGGCGTGGCCGACTTTGCCTTACTGCTGCGGCTGAGCCAGGTCAACCGCCGCTATGCGCGGCATTTCCTCGGCGAGTGAGCCTCGCCTCGCGCAGGCGCAAGCCTTCGACCTCAGCTTGTCCTCACCATATCCTGCGGCCGCACCCAGCGCTCAAACTCTTCCGCGCTCACCCGCCCCGAGGCCAGCGCCGCTTCGCGCAGGGTGCTGCCGCTGTGATGGGCAGACTTGGCGATGGCTGCCGCCTGGTCGTAGCCAATATGCGGCGCCAGCGCAGTCACGAGCATCAGCGAACGCTGCATCAACTCGGTAATGCGCGCCCGGTCGGCCTCGATGCCGCGCGCCAGATGGTGATCGAAGCTGGTCATTGCATCGGTAAGCAGCCGCAAGCTTTGCAGCAGGTTGTGTGCGATCAGCGGCTTGAACACATTGAGCTCGAAGTTGCCAGAGGCACCGCCGATATTGATCGCCACATCGTTGCCGAACACCTGCGCGCACACCATGGTGAGCGCCTCGCACTGCGTGGGGTTGACCTTGCCGGGCATGATGGAGCTGCCCGGCTCGTTTTCGGGAATGCGAATCTCGCCCAGCCCGCTGCGTGGGCCGGAAGCCAGCCAGCGCACGTCATTGGCGATTTTCATCAGCGCCGTTGCCAGCGTCTTGAGCGCGCCATGCAAAAACACCAGCGCTTCGTGCCCGGCCAGCGCGGCAAACTTGTT
>CALBRU010000435.1 GCA_937927695.1 uncultured Thiomonas sp.
CGGCCAGTTTGGGATAGTTGGGGGCGATGGGTTTGTCGAGACCGGCGCCGTGGCAAGCAATGCAGCCGCCTTTGTTCACCAGTTCTTCACCCTTTTTGAGGTCGGCGGCGTTGGCCAGTTGGGACATTTGGGCCAGGGCCAAGGCAGTCGCTGCCAGCAGAACGATTTTTTTCATCAAGGATCTCCGCACTTGTTATTTGATGGGCTGGCCTTTGGCCGTAGCGTAGTAGGCGGCAATATCGGCCATTTGCTGGTCGGTCAGCGACGCGGCGATGGCGCGCATGGTGGGAAAACGGCGATTGCCGTTTTTGTATTCCTTCAGCGCATCGACGATGTATTGCGCGTTTTGCCCGTTGATCATGGGCACGGCAAAAATTTCAGGGAAGGAGGAACGATAGCCGCCCCCCATGTTGTGGCAGCCCTGGCAGCTGGCCACGAGCTTGGCGCCTTCTGCGGCATTGCCAACGACGTTCTGCGCGTGGGCGGACGCCGCAAGCATCAGGGAAGCGAGAAAGAGGACTTTTTTCATCATTGCAGGCGCGAGAGTCTTGAGAGCCATCAAATAAGCGCCCCATTATAGGGAGGCAGCACGTCTCATCGCGTCATTTTGTCGCAGTCAAGACTTAACGCGTTCCTGAATTGACAAAACGCAGACTCCATGCCTTTGAATCAAGATGTAACCAGATCCCGATCGGCAAAGCCTTGCAGATAGTCTTCGGGCAGCATGTCGCACAGTTGCTGCCTGACCTTATCCGCCTGCACTGATCCGGCGATCTCGGCGATGAGCGCGAGACATTCCTGCAGCGCGGCCAGCACGGCCTCCGGCCGGTCGGCGGCGCGCAGGTGCGCCCGTGCCGGCCCGCTCTGAGCGCCGAGCAGTCGCTCCAGCATGTCGAACATATACATGCGCGACAAGGCAATGGAGCGCCGGGGCGGCGGCGCCACGGCTTGCGCCAGTTGCGACGCCGACACGCTGGATGGGCTCGGCTCGGATGCCGAAGAAGCCTGAGCGGATGTCTTTGAGGTCCGTTTCAGCGGCACCTCCACGGGCTCCGGCGCATTCGCAAGCCCCACGCGCTCGACAAAGCCAGCGGCGAGCAGCTCCCGCGCGAGTTGCTGCGCCTCTTGCCCCATCAAGGCGCACAACTCGCCGATGGCGCGCTGGCCGTCGCACAGAATCAGCACATGCCGTTGCCTTGCACTCAGCGCCTGGCTGCGCTGCTGTTGCTCGCGGCGGCCGGTCGAGGTTTTTCGCAACACGTCAGCCAAGGTCAACTCGCTCATTCCACCCCCTTAAAAGAGGGGGTAATGTAAAGATTGCAAATGACCGCGGCGTGACACGAGAAGCGTAAAAAAGCGCAACAAAAACAGCATACTCAGACGAATCTAAGTCTGCCTCTGCCAGAATCTGCGCCACAAAACCACAACCCCTCACCACGCCATGCACCTCTACCTTCTGGCCATCGCCGCCCTTCAAGGCGTGACCGAGCTGTTTCCCATTTCCAGCCTGGGCCACAGCATTCTGATTCCGGCCCTGTTTCATTGGCCCATCGACCGCACAGCAGACTGGTTTCTGCCCTTCATCGTGGTGCTGCATCTGGGCACGGCCACGGCGCTGCTGATTTATTTCTGGCGCGACTGGGCTCGGCTGATCGGTGGCTGGCTGCGCGCCGGCGGCAAGGCGTCCAACCCCGATGCGCGGCTGCTCTGGCTGATCGTGGCGGGCACCATTCCGGCCGGGCTGCTCGGACTGCTGCTGGCGCACAAGATCAAGGCCCTGTTCGGCGGCTTCACCTTCGCGGCGATTGCACTGATGCTCAATGGCCTGCTGCTGCTGGGCGGCGATGCGCTCAAGCACCGGCGCGGGCTGATCGCCCTGCCGGAACTGGGCTGGCTGCGCGCCTTCCTCATTGGCCTGGCGCAGGCGCTGGCCCTGATTCCGGGGTTTTCGCGCTCCGGGGCCACGCTGGTCGCCGGTCTGGGCCTGGGCTTGAACTATGCCGATTCGGCGCGGTTTTCGTTTTTGCTCGCCACGCCCATCATCGCCGCGGCGGGCGTATTGGAAGTGCCCAAGTTGCTGCACGCGGGCGTGCCGCATGAACTGCTGGGCACCATTGCCGCGGCCGGGGTGCTGGCCGGGGTGTTCGCCTGGCTGTCCACCTGGTTTTTGATGCGCTGGTTCACCGACCACGAAATGAAGGCGCTGCGCCCGTTCGGCATTTACTGCCTGCTGCTGGGCGCGGTGGCGTTACTTGTCGGATGAGCCTGCGTGTTGTCCGACACTTGGCCTGACAAGCACGCCGCCGGGCAGCTCCACGCGTTTCTCGCCTACTTGGGGGGCTGACGCGCTGCGGCAGGCCTGGATGCAGTCAACAGCGCTTGCACCGCGGCCACGCGCCGTCGGCTGACGGGCAGGGTGTCGGGCACGCCGTGCAGATGCAAAGTCCAAGTGGCGTTGTCGATCTCTGTACTACCGGCCTCGGGTTCCGGCGCGATGCCATCTGGCGGAGTAATCGGCCGCTCCAGGCTGCGAATGGCGGGCGCGGCGACCAGCGCGCTGCGGTGAATGCGCACGAGGTGCTCAGCGTAGCGCTGCTCCAGATCGGTCAATGAAAGGTCCACCAGATACTGCTGCTCGGCGGTACGCAGGGTGGTGTATTTGGCCTCGGCGCGGCAATACAGAATGTCGGCCAGCGGCACGCGCTTGAGCGCGCCATGATGCTGCACCGTCAGGTACACGGTTTCCACCGCTGCCGGCGCCTGCTGCTCCGCACCCTGGGCACGCAGCCACAGCACGGCCTTGCCCATCGCCTGAGCCAGGCGCTCGCGCCGCACCGGCTTGGTGCGGTAGTCGACGGCCGATACGCCGAAGGCATCAAGCGCATGCTGCTCGTGGGCGGTCACGAACACGATGGCGGGATGATGCAGGCCGGGATCGCCCGTCAGCCGCCGGGCCAGTTCCATGCCCGTCTGCCCCGGCATCTGGATATCGAGCAGCAGCACGTCAAAGCGCTGCGCACGAAGCAGCACCCAGGCCTCGGCCGCGTCGGCCGCTTCGTCCACTATGGCCTGCGCGGTTTCGGGCAGCTCGGCGAGCAGGCGGCGCAAGCGGCTGCGGGCCAGCGGTTCGTCGTCAACGATGAGCACGTTCATAGCGGTAAGCGTAACCGCGCCCGCCAACGGGCCAGGCCGTCCTCGACGACTTCGCCCTGATCGACCTCGGCCGCAATGTCGTACAGCAGATGCAGGCGCTGCCGAATGTTGCGCAGCGCCGTGCCGGTGCCATGACGGCGCGGCGTGGGCGTGTCGCTCAGCGCGGGCAAGTCGTTGCGCACGGTGACCTCGATCTGCCCCAGCCGCCGGGCCACGTCGATGTCGATCTGCACCCTGCGGCTGCTGCGCTCGACGCCATGCCGCACTGCGTTCTCCACCAGCGGCTGCAAAGTCAGCGCCGGAATGCGGATTTGCAGCAAGGTGTCGTCCACCTGCCATTGCACCCGCATGCGCTCGCCGAAACGCACCGATTCGATGTCGAGGTAGCGCCGTGCCAGATCCATTTCTTGCTCCAGCGTGACCAGCGTGCCCGGCTTGCCCACGCTGGCGCGGAACAACTCGGCCAGATCGTCTAGTACGGCTTCGGCGCGCTCGGGCTGCTCGCGCACCAGCGCGCTGGCGGCGTTGAGGGTGTTGAACAAAAAGTGCGGACGGATGCGCGACTGCAGTTCGCTCAACCGCGCCTGCATGTCGATCGGCGTGAAGGCCCGTGCGCGCAGTTGCAGATAGTGCACGAAGACCAGCGCCAGCGCCGCCCCCGCCAGCGCCGCCTGCCAGGGCTGCTGTGCAGCACGCGGCGCTAGTGCGTCGAACAAGGGCTGCACCAGCAGATTCAAACCCAGCGCCGAAAAGGCG
>CALBRU010000436.1 GCA_937927695.1 uncultured Thiomonas sp.
ATTGCACGATCAGCCCGCTGACATGCTCGGGATCGCGCAGCATCATGCTTTCGGTGATTTCGAGCTCCAGCAGGCCGGGCGCGATGCCCGAGTGCTCCAGGGCCGAAGAGACCTGGCGCAGAATCAGATCGCCCTGCAATTGCCGCATCGAACAGTTCACGGCGATGGGCAACGGGGTCTTGCCTTGCTGCTCCCATTCTTGAAGCTGCTTGCACACGGCGTTCAGCACCCATTGCCCCACGGGCACGATCAGGCCGGTTTCTTCGAGCAGCGGAATGAACGTGGCCGGAGAAACCAGACCATGTTGCGGGTGCTGCCAGCGCAGCAAGGCCTCCGCCCCAATCACCTGACGGGTTTGCAAGCAGACCTTGGGTTGGTACAGCACAAAAAACTGCTCCATGGCGAGAGCGTGGCGCAGATCGGTCTCCATCTCGATGAGCTCGCGCCCGCGCTGGCTCATGTCGGCGGTATAGAGCAGCGCCCGGCCGGGGGTGTTGGCCTTGCAGCGGTACATGGCCACATCGGCACGGCTGAACAGTTGTGTGGCCGACCGCCCATCGCGCGGCGCACGTGCAATGCCCAGGCTGGCGGTGATGAAAATGGTCTGGCCGTCGAGTACGAAAGGCTCGGTCAGGCTGTTGAGCAGTTGCTCGGCGTGATCGAGCAAGGCCTGCTGATCGGCGGTGCAAGGATGCAGCACGGCGAAGGCATTGCCGCCCCAGCGTGCCAGAAAATCGTCTGGAGCAAGCGCGACCTTCAGCCGCGCAGCGGTTTCGATCAACAGGTCATCGCCCAGGGCGTGACCAAAGCTGTCGTTGATCTGGCGGAAACGGTCGATGTCGAGCAGGTAAACGGCCAGTTGGCGGCTCTCGTCCCGACTGGGCTCGGCTTCGAGCCAGCGCTCAAGCGATTCGATGACCAGGGTCTGGTTGGGCAGTTCGGTCAGCTCGTCGTGATCGATCAGCCACTTGAGGCGCCGGTCTACGGCACGGATTTCCGTGACGTCGTGCGCGACCGCTGCGGCGCCGAGAGGCGTGCCGGTGGAGTCCAGCAGTCGGCGCGCCGTGATTTCATAGTGCCGCCACTGGCCTTCCAGGCTTTCTATCAGAAAGTTCTCTGCCTCCTTGGGTTCACCGCGCAAGGCCGATTCCAGCGGCAGTTGCTCCAGTGGGACCGGCTTGTGGTCAGTGGTGTGAACAGGCGTGGTCAACTCCAATTCACGCAATGACACCCCCATTCTTGTCGGCAAACCCGCCCGAATGGCTGCCGCGTTCACATAGCTCAGCAAGCCGTTTTCATCGCAGGCGTAGACCACGTCGCGCATATTGTCGAGCACCGCATTCAGAAATGCGGTCTGCCGGATCGCGGCGTCCTTGTGGGCGAGTTCGTCGGTCACGTCGAGGGCGTAACACACGATGGAGGTCACCGCGCCGTCCTCGTTCTTCACCGGGGAGACATGCCACTGCAGCATGCGGTACTGACCATTCTTGTGACGATAGCGCCGGTGCGCGCAATAGGCGCCTACCTCTGTGTTTGCCATGCCGCCAAGCTGGGCGGCCACGGCGCCCTGGTCGTCCGGATGCAGAAAATCGTCGACCACATGGGGCTGGCGCAGCTCTGCCGGCGTGTAGCCCAGCATCTCGCTGAAGGCCGGGTTGAAGTCGAGAATCTCACCTTGCCCGTTCACCATCAAAATGCCGATGCCGGAATAGTCAAAAGCGTTCTGCACCCGCGCATTCGCCTGATGTAGCCTCTGGGTCAGTGGCCGCAGTTGCCAGCCCAGCACGAGCAGTCCCAGCAGCACCAGACCCGGTACGAACAGCAGCCCGGTTTCGAGCGTATCGACGACCGGGGCATAGAGTTCTGCCGTGGGCACTTCCACCGCCAGGGCCAGCCCGGTCGTGCCGAGCGGCGTGGAGCTGATCAGCCATCGCTGGCCGTCGATTTCCTGAATCGTCGTGGCCGCTTTGCCCTGTGCCCAGCGCACCTCTGCGGGCAGACGCTTAGACGTGAGCAGCGTCGTCTGTTCGCTTTCGCCGGTCTGGCTGGGCAGGCAGCTCCAGAGGTCATTGGAGAGGCTGCAGATCTTGATGACGGTGTGTTTCGCGCGACGTGTCAGCTCATGCGCGATGCGGCTCGAGGCGGGCAGGGGCAGCGAGGCGCTGAAGTGGCCGATGGTCTGCTCGCCCTTGCGAATCGGGAGTTGCGCGTGCAGAAAAAAATTGAGCGTTTCCGGATCACGTTGCAGCATGAACTGGCTGGCTGGCGGCATGGCCGACGCCAGACTGGGCAGCCCCGGATGGTGCACTGTGGAGGCTGCACTCGACAGCACGGTTTCACCCCAGAGATTGGTGATGCTGTATTCGTGAGGGGCCAACAGCGCCATCATGGTGCGCAAGTCGGTGAGCTGGATTTGCAGTTCGGCGGACGGATGCGCGAGACTGCCTTCTTTGCCGGTTTGAAGCGTTTGCA
>CALBRU010000437.1 GCA_937927695.1 uncultured Thiomonas sp.
ATTCTGTCCATTTTCATTCGCGGCACGCGGCTGTATCGCTTCACCCTGGGTTGGGTGCATCTGTCGGTCTGGGGTGCGCGCGTGATTTGCGGCATACGCAGCCACATCACCGGTATGGAAAACCTGCCGGACGGCCCGGTCGTGTTGCTGGCCAAGCATCAGTCGGCCTGGGAGACGCTGGCGCTGCCGCTGATCATGCCGCGTCCACTGGCCTATGTGTTCAAGCGCGAGCTGCTCTATGTGCCGTTTTTCGGCTGGGCACTGGGGCGGCTGGACATGGTGCACATCGACCGCAGCAAGCGCGCCGAAGCGTTCGGCCGGGTGGAAAAGCAGGGCGGCCGGATTCTCAAGCAGGGCAACTGGATCATCATGTTCCCCGAAGGCACGCGCACTGCGCGCGGTGAGCGGGGCGTCTATAAAACAGGCGGCACGCGGCTGGCCATCGCCACCGGCGCCTGGGTGGTGCCCATCGCCGTGACTTCGGCGCGCTGCTGGCCGCGCCAGGCCTTCATCAAAACCCCCGGCGTGGTGGAGGTGTCCATCGGCAAACCCATTTCGCCCGAAGGCCGCAAGCCCGCCGAAATGATGGCCGAGGTTGAACAATGGATCGAGGCCGAAATGCGCCGTCTCGATCCGCAGGCCTACGCGCATGCCCCGCGCTGAGTCTTCCGGCCGCGCCGCCTTGCCCGGCTCGGCGCAACTGGGTTTGTTCGACTGGGACGAGCCGACACCCGCCCCCGCCTCCATCGTCGCCCCGGCGCCAGAAGCCGCGGTGACCTCGCCGCCAGATCCGTCGCCGGTCTCGTTACCCCGCGCTGGCGTGCCGACGCAGCGATATGACGACGGCATCCACCGTTTTGACTGGTCGCTGCATCGCGCCACCCGCCGCACCCTGGCGCTGCGGGTGGACGACCGCGGCGTCAGTCTGCACGCCCCGCGCCTGGCCAGCAGCGCGTCCATCGCCCAGTTTTTGCAGCAGCACGCCGCCTGGGTGCAGCGCAAGCTGCGTCAACGCGAACAGCGTCTGCAGGCGCTGCAGGCCTCACGCATCGAGTGGGCCGATGGCGGCCGCATCCCCTATCTCGGTCAGCATCTCACCCTGCGGCTGCGCGGCGCCAGCCAGTTGCAGTGGGACGAAGCCCGCGCAGAGCTACACCTGCCCTTGCCGCAAGGCAGCAGCGCGCAGCAGGTGCGAGACAGCGTGGCCGCCTGGCTGCAGCGACAGGCGCTGGGACTGTTCACCGCCCGAGTGGCGCATTTCGCCGCCCAACTCGGCGTGCGCGTGACTGCGGTCAAGCTCAGTGCCGCCACCACCCGCTGGGGCAGTGCCAAGAGCGACGGCAGCCTCCGCCTGCACTGGCGGCTGCTGCATTTCAGCCCGCAACTGGTCGATTACGTCGTCGCCCACGAAGTGGCGCATCTGCGCGAGATGAACCACAGCCCACGCTTCTGGGCGCATGTCGGCAGCCTCTACCCGCAATACCAACAGGCCCGCACGCAACTGCGCAAAAGCCTGCTGCCGCCCTGGGGTTGAGGCACGACCACGGAGTCCGCTCTGTCGGCTTATGCCAGCGCACTCCACAACGCCCAGGCACCGAAGCCCAGCAACAGAAGCGCCGACCCCTGTCGCGCCCACTCCAGCAGACGCGCGGGAAGACGGCGATGGAGCATGCGCACCCCGCCCGCCAGCAGCAACCACCACGCTGCCGACCCCAGAAACACCCCGAGCACCATGACCCCTGGGCCTGCACCCGTCGCGCGTCCGCCGAGCGCGGCGAAGGTGCCGACGAACGACAAAATGGTCATCGGATTGGACAGGGTCAGCAAAGCCGTCGTGGCCCAAGCACGCAGCACCGGCATCCGCAATGCGCCATCGGCCAGACCGACAGTCGGCGTCTGCCGCCAGATGCGCCACCCCAGCCAGAGCAGGAACACGCCGCCGCCCAGTGCCAGCGCGTGCCGCGCCGCCGCCCGCCTTAGCCGGCGCCGAGCAGCCGCCTGCACGCGCATCGCCGCGGTGCTACAAAACAGCTTGACTCCAACCCGAGTGGCGCGGTGCCGCTCCCACCTTACAGGATTCCTCATGCGTTTTCTCCACACCATGCTGCGCGTCGGCGACTTGCAGCGCTCCATCGATTTCTACACCCAGGTCATCGGCATGAAGCTGCTGCGCACCACCGACCGCCCCGAACAGAAATACAGCCTGGCCTTTCTCGGCTTCGAGCCCAACCCGGCACAGGCCGAGCTGGAGCTGACCTACAACTACGGCGTCGATCACTACGACCTGGGCACCGCCTACGGCCACATCGCTCTGGGCGTGGACGATGCGGCCGCCGCCTGCGCGCGCATCAAGGCGGCTGGTGGCAAGGTCACCCGCGAAGCCGGCCCGGTCGCCGGGGGCAACACCATCATCGCCTTCGTGCAAGACCCCGACGGCTACAAGATCGAGCTGATTCAGCACGGTACGCTGTGAGCCGGGCCGACGCCCCATCCTGCGTGCGCTGACACGTCCGGCCGCTATGCTCGCTCCATGCAATCCTGGTTATTTTTGTTTGGCGCGATAGCGGCCGAGGTGATCGGTACCACCGCGCTCAAAGCGACGCACGGCTTCACGCGTCTGGCCCCTTCAGTCGTGGTCGTGGCGGCCTACGCCCTGGCGTTTTACCTGCTGTCACGCACCATGCAGACCATCCCGATGAGCATTTCCTATGCCGTCTGGTCGGGCGTGGGCATCGTGCTCATCACCCTGATCGGCTATGTGGTCTACCACCAGTCGCTCGACTTGCCCGCGCTCGTCGGGCTGGGGCTGATTCTCGCCGGGGTGTTGGTCATTCACCTGTTCTCCAAATCGGTGGCGCATTAAGCCCCGAGGCAGTCTGTGGCGGCTGGAATCTATCGATTCGATCGATGCATATGATTTCAAATAATCGTTTGTCTTTATGAATTCGGCCTCATAAGCTCTGGGTCAACGCGGGTTTTCCCGCGCATGTCACAAGGAGCTTTTGTATGTCGACTCACAGTCCCGTTCAACCGTCGCGCCGCCTGGCGCTGCAATCCACTCTCGTTGCGGGCCTTGGCCTGACGGCGCTTGGCGCAAAAACGGCCCAGGCCGCTTCGGCGCAAGAGCGTTTCATGCCGCAAGGCGCCGGCACGCTGGCCGATCTCGGCAAAAAACTGGCCGCCGCCCCGCGCCGCCGCGACTTCAAGACCACGCAGATGATTCTGGAAAACCGCGACGAGTGGGATGCCGAGGCTCTTGATCTGGTGCTGGCCTACGCCGGTCAGCCCAAGCAAGTGTGGAACAACACCAATCTGGAGGGGCCGTGGCTCAACCTCATGCGCAACTCGATGAACGCGCAGATCTGGTCGTTCAAACATCCCGACTTTCTGGCCGTGTCGGCCACGCACGGCCCGGCGCACCTTGCGTTATTTGACGACGCGCTGTGGGCCAAATACCAGTTGGGCAGCCTGACCAAGGGCAAAGCCAGAACCAATACCTGGATCAAGACTTCTCTCGCTGCCGACGCCGACCCCAAATCGGTCGAAGACCCCAAGGGCGTGTATTCCCCGGCCGACAACAGCATCACCGTGCTGCAAGAGCGCGGCGCCGTGTTTCTGGCCTGCCACAACGCGATCTGGGAACTCACCGGGCATCTGCACGCCATCGGTCACAACCCCGACAAGGTCTCGCACGCGCAGATGGCTGCCGAATTCACTAACCATCTGATTCCCGGCGCCGTGCTCACTCCCGGCATCGTGGGCACGCTGGTCGAGCTCGAAAACGCGGGCTATCGCTACGCTGGTTGAGCGTTCGCTGCGTACCCGGTCGTTTCAATCCATCCCTCTAGATTCATAACAGGAGACTTTCATGCGTCGTATCCCTCTCGCGTCGAGCACCCCTTTGCTGGCTGCGCTGCTGCTGGCCTTGCCGGTGCTCGCCAATGCGCAACAGGTGCAACAGCCCGACACCGGCTGGCAGGGCAAAGTGCATGCCCCGCAATACAAGGAAACCATCTTCCCGCCCTGGCAGCACGGTGCCAACAATCCCGCGCTGAAGAAGGGCCTGGAATTTACCGTTCCCGAAATCAACGATCTGCCCGATTTTCACGGCGATCTCGATCATCCCAAGCTGGTGATCTTTGTCGCCGGCAACTACTACTTCGCCATGGCGCCGCTGGTGCAGGCCTTCGAGAAAGAGCATCCCGACTTCAAGGGCCGTGTGTTCTACGAAACCCTGCCCCCCGGCATTCTGCTCAAGCAGATGAAGGCTGGCGGCACGATCACCGTGGGCAATATGACCTGGACGGTCAAGCCCGATGTGTTCGCCGCCGGGCTGAAAAAGATCGAAGCCGGCATTCACGACGGCGTGCTCACCGGCAAGGCCATTTCCTATGTGAGCAACGACCTCACCATCATGGTGCCCAAGGGCAATCCGGCGCACATCACCGGGCTGGCTGATCTGGGCAAGCCCGGCGTCACCCTGTCCATGCCCAATCCCGCCTGGGAAGGCGTGGCACGGCAGATTGAGGCCTCGCTGAAAAAAGCCGGGGGCGATGCACTGGAGCAAGCGGTCTATGACACCAAGGTGAAGAATGGCGAGACCACGCTCACCCACATCCACCATCGCCAGACGCCGCTTTATCTCATGCAGGGCGTGGCGCAGGCCGGTGTGACCTGGAAGTCAGAAGCCATCTTCCAGGAACAGGCGGGCCACCCCATCAGCAATGTGCCCATTCCCGCCGATCAAAACACCACGGCGATATACGCCGCCGCAGTGGTCAAGGGCGCCGCGCACCCGAAGGCCGGTCTGATGTGGGCCGAATTCCTGCGCTCCCCCACGGCGCTGAAAATTTTCGAGCGCTACGACTTCAAGCCGGTGTCGGCCCACAAGCCCGGCTGAGCAGGCTCACCAGAAACTCGCCGGGCCGCCCCCAGAGTTTCTTGCCCCTGGCAGCCTGTCGGACTGGAAGGGAATCGGCTGCAAATCCGCCTGGCCGGCCCATATTCCGCCGCTTTTTTGGGCAATAGTTCGACTATTGCCCTGCAAAATCGGCAAAATCTGGCCTCGACCAGCCGAATTTTCGCTTCGATTCTTCAAGTCCGACAGGCTGCTAGAGGGGGAGATCCGAGCGTAGCGACGGATTTCGGGGTGGGCTCCTTTTCATGAATTGGCTCTTCATTCGCCCCCGCCGCAAGGCCGGGGCGATTTTTTCGTCTCGTGCAGCGCCGCTGCGCTGGGGCCGTGAAAGTGTGAACATTTGCACGATTTGGCGACGGTCAGCAAAAACCCGGTGAAGAGATCGGGAGTGGGCTTGATTTTGGCAGGGGGCGGTAGCACACTGAATCTGACAGGTTAATCACAACCGCGCAGCGGACAAGCGCCGCAGCGCACCACAGAGGAGGTCGAACCACCCTACACACCGTCCCGGCAAGGCGCCCAGCCCTGCTGTTTCTTTTCTTTCCGAAATCAGGAGCCTCACTATGAATCTGACCATCAGCGGCCACCATTTGGATGTCACCCCCTCCCTGCGCAGTTATGTCGAAAGCAAGCTCGATCGCGTGGTGCGGCACTTCGATCAAGTGGTGAATGTGAACGTGCTACTCAGTGTGGAAAAACTCAAAGAAAAGGAAAAGCGCCAACGTGCCGAATGCAATCTGATGGTCAAGGGCAAATCGATCTTCTGCGAAAGTCAAGACGAAGACCTCTACGCGGCCATCGACACCTTGGTCGATAAACTGGACCGGCAGGTGGTCGAGCACAAGAACCGCTTGCGCGATCACCAGGCCACTGCGGGCAAACACTTGGCGAGTTGATCGCTGTTTACTGATGTTCGCCCTTGCCGCGAATCCGCAACGGAGTTCCCGGGCTGGATTCGCGGTGAGTACGAACTGCCGCAAAACCCGTTTAAACTCGCTGTCCTCTTTGGCCCAAGCGTGATCCCATGAACCGTCTTGCCCAGATTTTGCCGCCGACCCATGTGCAACTCGACGTGGACGTCAGCAGCAAAAAACGCGCGTTTGAATACGCCGGACTGCTGTTTGAAAACAGCCTTGGCCTCAACCGGGCGCTGGTTACCGACAATCTGTTCGCCCGCGAGCGACTGGGTTCCACCGGGCTCGGTCAGGGCGTGGCGATTCCGCACGGGCGCATCAAAGGGCTCAAGCAACCGAGCGCCGCTGTCATTCGTTTGCGTCAGCCCATTGCCTTCGAGGCGCCGGACAACCAGCCGGTGTCACTGTTGGTGGTGTTGCTGGTGCCCGAAAGCGCAAATGCCAAGCACCTCGAACTGCTGTCAACCATCGCGGAAATGCTCTCCGATACCGATCTGCGCGAACAACTTCTGAGCGAGGCCGACGCCGCCGTGCTGCACCACCGCATCAGCGCCTGGGCGCCTCTGCAAACCGCAGCATGAGTCTCAGGGGTGCTGCAAGGCGCTACCACCCTCGCCGTCCCTGGCCCGACACAGTCACTGTGATCTTCCCCGCCTGATTTGAAAGCCTCCACTCTCGCCGCCGAACGCCTGTTCGAGGCCAATGCCGCGCAGCTCATGTGGCAATGGATCGCCGGGCAGAGCAACCCCGAGCGTCGCTTCGACATGGCTGCGGTCGAGGGGGCTACTTCCGGGGCTGATCTGGTGGGCTATCTGAATTACATCCACCCCTTTCGCGTACAGATTCTGGGCTGGCGCGAGGTTGATTACCTCAACAACTCCAACCAGGAAGACCGTCTGCGGCGCATACGCCGCATCATCGGCCTGGAGCCGCCGGCGCTAGTGCTGGCCGACGGCAAAGAGCCGCCGCCCTGTCTGATCGACGAGTGCAACGCGGCGCAGGTGCCGTTGTTCCAGACAGCGGAAACCGCAGCCTTCACCATCGACGTGCTGCGCACCTATCTGTCCAAGCACTTCGCCAACCGCGTTACCCATCATGGCGTATTCATGGACATTCTCGGCCTGGGCGTACTCATCACCGGCGAGTCCGGCCTGGGCAAGAGCGAGCTGGGGCTGGATCTCATCACGCGGGGTCACGGTCTGGTGGCCGACGATTGTGTGGATCTGCTGCGCGTGGCGCAGAACACCATCGAGGGCCGCTGTCCGCCGCTGTTGCAGAACCTGCTGGAAGTACGCGGCATCGGTCTGCTCGATATCAAAACCATTTTTGGCGAGACCGCGGTGCGCCGCAAGATGCGGCTCAAGCTCATCTGCCACCTGATTCGCCGCGACGTGCTCGACCGCAACTTCGACCGTCTGCCCGCGGGCAATCTCGAAGAAGACGTGCTGGGTGTGCCGATTCGAAAGGTGATGATTCCGGTGGAAGCCGGACGCAACCTCGGCGTGCTGGTCGAGTCAGCCGTGCGCAACACCATTTTGCAACTTCGCGGCATCGACACCCTGAGCGAATTTCAGGAACGCCAGCGCCAGGCCATGCGCGATGGGGACGACTGAAGGATGACTGAAAGGCAACTGAAGGGCAACTGAAGGGCAACTGAGTGGGGCGATGGAGCGAACTTAAAAGCTACTCTCCGTGCTCTGGCGGACGCGCTGCAAGCGGTGTGTGATCCGCCTTGTCGTAGTGCGGGCAAGTGGTCTTTTTGGCGCAGCTCGCGTAGAGCGAGAGCGAATGTTCCTGCAACTCGAAGCCATGTTCCGTGGCGATTTTTTTCTGCCGCCGTTCGATCTCAGGATCGAAAAACTCCACCACCCGACCGCAGTCCAGGCACACCAAATGGTCGTGATGCGTGCCTTCGTTGATCTCAAACACCGACTTGCCCGACTCGAAGTTGCTGCGCAGCAAAATGCCAGCCTGCTCGAACTGGGTCAGCACGCGGTACACCGTGGCCAGACCGATGTCTTGCTGCTCGTCGAGCAGCACGCGGTACACATCTTCAGCCGTCATGTGGCGCTGCGTGCCCTTTTGAAAAATCTCCAGAATGCGCAGGCGCGGCTGAGTGACTTTCAGACCGGTATTGCGCAAACCTTGTGCATTGCTCTGAGCCATGGGGGAGAGGGCCGTATTCAGTAGAATGCGCCGATGTTAAACGACCCCGGCCGCGTTGACCACGCGAGAGTCCCGATGCGGTTTTACTCTGTTTTTCGTTCCTCTGAACACGCTTTTGCTCAGGCGTCCTCCCGGGCGGATTTGCGGCGAGGGCTTGCCACTGCGGCGCTGTGCTGCCTGACCGTGCTGGGCGGTTGCAGCACCACAACCACCCAGCACGATCTCACGTCGATATTCAAGCCCTACCGCGCCGATGTGATCCAAGGAAACTTCGTCTCGCGTGAAATGGCCGAGGAGCTCAAGCCCGGCATGACCAAGGAACAGGTGCAGGCCATCATGGGGACGCCCCTGCTCAAGACCATCTTCAATCAGAACCGTTGGGAATATGTGTTCAGCCTGCGTCAGGGCTATCACGCCCCCATCGTGCGCCGCTACACCGTGTATTTCGACAAGGACGGTCGCATGTTGCGTGCTGACGGCGATCCGCTGCCTTCCGAGCAGGAGTTCGTCGCACAGATCAACACCCTGCGCGATGGCGGCAGCAAACCCAAGTTGCTGACTGAGGCGCAGCTGCAGGCCGAAATCGCCGCTGCGGACAAGAAATTTGCGCAAACCAAGCGGCCGACCGCCGCCGCTTCGCAGCCCAGCAATCTGACGGTTTACGCACCGCCGGCCGAGATTGCCGAGTTGCAAAAGGTTGCGCCGCCCGCTGCCGCGTCTGCTCCCGCGTCTGGGACGCCCTGAACGCTTCTTGATACTTTCCCGCGCATGAGCACATCGTCTGCAGAAACGCATCGCATCGCCATTGCCGGTGCCAGCGGCCGCATGGGCCGCACTCTCGTCGAGGCCGTCCTGGCCGCACCGGATTGCAGCATCGGCGCTGCGCTCGACATGCCGGGCAGCCCGGCGCTCGGGCAGGACGCCGGGGCTTTTGCTGGGGTGCATACCGGCGTGGCGATTCGCTCTGATCTGTACGCTGCGCTGCAGCACGCCCGCTATTTCATCGACTTCACCCGGCCTGAAGGCACCATGGCGCATCTGGCTGCGTGCGAGGCGGTGGGGGTGGCCATGGTCATCGGAACCACGGGCTTCGACGAGGCGCAGCTCGAGCGTATCCGCATCGCATCGCAGCGCATCGCCATCGTCATGGCGCCCAATATGAGCATCGGCGTCAACGTGGTGTTCAAGCTGCTGGAGCAGGCAGCGCGCGCGCTGGCGCAGGGCTATGACATCGAGATCATCGAAGCCCATCATCGCCACAAGGTGGACGCACCTTCGGGCACCGCGCTGAAAATGGGCGAGATCGTGGCGGGTGCGCTCGGGCGCGACCTCAAGCAATGCGCCGTCTATGGCCGCGAAGGCGTCACCGGCGAACGCGATCCGTCCACCATCGGTTTCGCCACCGTGCGCGGCGGCGACATCGTGGGTGACCACACCGTGCTGTTCGCGGGCACGGGCGAGCGCATCGAAATCACCCACAAATCGAGCAGCCGCGCCACTTACGCTCAGGGCAGCCTGCGCGCCGTGCGCTTTCTCGCCGCCAAATCCCACGGCCTGTTCGACATGCAGGACGTGTTGGGCTTGAAGGGTTGAGCGGGTGTGAACAAATCCGCCATGTCCGCTCCTCGCGCCCAAACACCCCCGCTCGGCGTTGCAAATGCGCGCCGTGCCGACGGGCACGGCTGTGCTTTGCGCCTTGATCGGAGGCGTTTGGGCGCGCTGCTCGGCCACGCCGAATTCATTCATACCCACTGAGCCACGCATGGGAGGGCTTGCACAGTTCTGGCAGCAGGGTGACGCGCTCAGCCATCTGGTCGCGCTCGTGCTGCTGGCGATGTCGGTGGCGAGCTGGTTTGTCATTTTGTGGAAAGCGGCCTTGCTCTGGCGGGCCACGCGTCGTGTGCCCGCGGGCATTGCGGCGTATTGGGGCGCGGCGTCGCCCTTGCAGGCCGCAGCGGCCACGCAGAGCGCCGACCCAGACGGCCTGTCCAGCCTGATGGCCGAGACCGCTTCCAGGCTGGCGCGGCCCGATACCGCGCATCGCTGGCAGTCGCATGAAGACCGCGTCACCCGCGAATTGCGCGAGGCTTTGCAGGCGGCACAGCGGCGTCTTCAGGCGGGCCATGTGCTGCTGGCCAGTGTGGGCAGCACCGCCCCGTTCGTCGGCCTGTTCGGCACGGTCTGGGGCATCTATCACGCCCTCACGGCCATTGCAGCGAGCGGGCAGATCAGCGTGGACAAAGTGGCTGGGCCGGTAGGCGAAACCCTCATCATGACCGCCGCGGGCCTGGCCGTGGCCATTCCCGCCGTGCTGGCCTACAACGCCCTGAGCAAGCGGGCGCGCCGGGTGCAGGGTGCGCTCGAAGGGTTTGCACACGATCTGCAGCGCCTGCTGGCGGCCAGCCCCGTTCTTTGAATTGCGCGCGCCATGAGCTTCGGCAGTTTTGATCAGGGCGACGAGGGCGAGGCGATGAGCGACATCAATATGACGCCGTTGATCGACGTCATGCTGGTGCTGCTGGTGATTTTCATCATCACCGCGCCGCTGCTTACCGGCAGTCTCAAGCTCGATCTGCCCAAGGTCGATGCCCCCGCCGCGCAACAAGCACCGAAGGTGCTGAATGTCGGGTTGCGCAAGGATGGGCAGCTTTATCTTGCTGACCAAACCATCACCCTGGCGCAGCTCACGGCGCGCTTCACCATCGCCGCGCAACAGTCGTCCAAAACCGAAGTGCACATCAGCGCCGACGCCGCTGTGCCCTACGGCGATGTCGCCCGGGTCATGGGCGCCGCGCAAAACGCTGGCCTCACCCGCATCGGTCTCATCACCCAGCCGCCTTCTGGAAGCATGCCCGGCGCGGCCTCGGCTCCGGCGGGCTGACCTTACTTGAACTTGTAGTAAGTCTGGTTGAGATAGGCGGCGATGTCTTTCACCTCTTCCGGAAACAGGTCGTGGTTGAGCTGGGTGACGCACATCTGGGTGAACGCCATCAGTTGCTGCGGGTTGTGCACCTTGCGGTCGGCGCGGGTGTACATCGCAGAGGACGAGCCCATCATCCGCTGGGCATGACAGGCGGCGCATTTGAGATTGTCGTAATATTTCTGGCCCTGCGCGACATTGGCGCCGACGAACTGTGGCGGAACGGCCTCTGCGGCCTGCGCCAGTGGCCACGCCGCACCCAGCATGGCAAGCAGGCCGCAGGTGGCGAGGGTTCGCCGCATTTTTCGCATCGGTCGAATCATCGTTGTCTCCCATGTTTTTTGTGGAAACTTCAGTGTGCGGGTTGCGGTCGGGCTTGTCTACAGCAGCCCTGCTGCGCACAGGGGAAACCTCGGCCAAAGAGTGTCGGCGCAGAAGTCGCTTCAAGACCGTGCCGGGCGGGTGAACTGGAACAGCGAAGTCTGCACGTCGGCCTCCATGTCCGGCTCCCACACGACATAGGTGTCGCGCCCGAGGGCCTTGGCGCGGTACATCGCCACATCGGCCAGGCGCAGCAACTCCTCCAGCGTTTGCGCATGAGACGGGTATAGCGCCACGCCGATGCTGCCTGAAGCGCGGAACTCCCGCCCGGACAAGGCGTAGGGCGCGCGCAGCCTCTCCAGCGCATGCCGGGCCAGATCTTCGGCCAGACGCGGCGAGGGCAGATTGGGCAGCACCACGGCGAACTCATCGCCGCCCAGTCGGGCGCAGACCGCGTCCGGCCCGAAGGCTTCGCGCAGCCGCGCCGAAGTGGCCTGGATCAGCGCGTCTCCCGCGGCGTGGCCGAATTGATCGTTGATGCGCTTGAGGCCGTCGAGATCGAGCCACAGCACGGCGGCAAATGCCTGGCTGTCCTGCGTGCGGTCGAGTTGGCGCTGGCCGCTGTCGAACAAGCCGTTGCGGTTGAGCAGGCCGGTGAGCGGATCTTTGAGCAGCAGATCCTGCAGGCGCGTGGCGCGTTCGCGCAATTGCGCCACACGCACCGACAGTCCATAGGTCAGCACCAGAGCGAGAAACACCAAAACCCACTGCAGCGCGTCGGAGGTGAGAAAAGTCTCTGGAAGCCAGCCCAAAGTGCGTCCGATGTTGGCAAAGCCGACGATCAGCAGGGGAAACAGGCTGAGCAGCAGGATGATGGCCGGCATGAACCGCTGCTGCCAGCGCACCGCCGCGGCCCACGCAATCAGCACCAGCGAGGCCGCCGCGATCAGCTGGGCGGGAACCAGCAGCCAGTCGCTATTGGGCAGCAGCACCGCCACCGCGAGGGTGATGGCCAGCCATTGCACGATCTGCAGCGCCAGATCGGTACGCGGCGCATGGCGCGGCAATAACAGATAGGCGCGGATGAAATACAGCCCTCCGGCGCACATCAACGGCAATCCGCCCACCAGGCCGATGCTGTTCCAGACGAGCGTGTCTGGCCAGAGTTGGTGCTGCCCTACGCCCGAGATGGCGAGCATGTAGAACAAAGTGGCCGATTGCCAGAGGATGTAGGCGAAATACGCCCGGTCATGCGTACTCAGGAACAGGAAGGCGTTGTAGATCAGCAGCGCCGCCACCATGCCGTAGAACAAGCCCTGCAGCAGCGCGTCGTCCACCGCGTATTGGCGGAACGCCCCCGCGTTCCACAGGTGAAACTCGGGTGTGAGCGCGCCGTACTGCGCCACGCGAAGCAGCAGCGTGCTGGTTCCTTCGGGCGGCTGGAAGGCGTAGGCGGTGTAACGAGAATGCAAGGCGTCGAGCTGGCCGATGCCCGCGGGGCGCTCACCGCCGGCCTGCGCCAGATCGACCGGCAGCAGATAAGCCTGCGCCTCGCGCCAGACCGGGCGACCCAATTGCAGCACCAGCTGCTCGGGCGACTGCGCGCTGCGAAACAGATGCACCCGCAACCAAAGGGCGTCTTTGCTGATGCCCAGATTGCTGCCGTTGACCGCCTGGAACCGCGCATCGGGCAAGGCGGCCACGGCGCTGGGCTCCAGCCGCTTGCCGTTTTCGCGGTAAACCTGCAGCGAATTTTGCAGATTCTGGTGCCGGAGATCCTGCGGCACCAGAACCACCAGCGGGCTCGCGTGAGCGTCGGAAGGCGCCGCCGCCCAGGCGGGCGCCGATAGGGGCGCCGAGATCATCAGCACCAGCAGCATGACAACCTGCAGCAGGATCTGCGCACGCAGCCTCTCGCGTCGGTGGGATTGCAATGACAGGCGAGGCATGGCGGGACATGGGCGAACTGGCCGGGCGATCGAAAAAGGACCAAACCAGTGTAGGGAGCGGCACAAGTCGCTTCAATCCCTCTCAGCAGGGGGAGACGGAAGATTGCGCTATAGACTGGATCGTCTGCCCTTTCTGTTTCAAATCATCCGCTTCAAGCCATGCTCCGCTACCGCATTCTCCCGGTCACCGCCTTTGCCCAGAACACCTGTCTCGTGTGGGATGACGCCACGCAGGAGGCGGTTTTCACCGACCCGGGCGGCGAGGTGGATCGTTTGCTTCAGGCGGTGGTCGAGGCCGGCGTGACGCTGCGCGCGGTCTGGTTGACCCACGCTCACATCGACCACGCGGGCGCCGCGGCGGAAGTGGCGCAGCGCGCGGGCGTGCCCATCATCGGCCCGCACCCGGGCGACCAGTTCTGGATCGACGCCCTGCCGCAGCAGGCGCAGAGGTTCGGCTTTCCGCCCGCCAAGACGTTCACGCCCGACCGCTGGCTGGCCGATGGGGACACCCTGCAGCTCGGCACGCTGCCGTTCACCGTACGGCATTGCCCGGGCCACACGCCGGGTCATGTGGTGTTCCACCAGCCTGAGGCGCGGCGTTGCTGGGTGGGCGATGTGTTGTTCGCCGGGTCGATAGGCCGCACCGATTTTCCCGGCGGTAATCATCAGCAGTTGCTCGACAGCATCACCGGCAAGCTCTGGCCCATGGGCGATGACACGGTGTTCATTCCCGGGCATGGGCCAGAGTCGACCTTCGGCGAAGAACGCCGCAGCAACCCCTACGTGCGCGGCACTTGAAAAGCGCCGCAAGCGCCAAGGCGTGCGGCGCTTGCGCTGCCCTCAATGCGGCAGCCTGTGCCCGTCGAGCATCGACCGCGGCAAAAACCCCCGGGCGCGCAAGCTGCCCACGGCCACCCCGAGCAGGTGAAAGACGACGAGTAACCCCATGAGATTGACCAGCGCGGCGTGCAGCGCCTGCAGCGTCTCGTCGCCCCAGTAGCGGTCGGTGGTCAGTGCCCAGCCGCTGGCGGCTATCGCCAGCAGCATGGCGAACATGGCGAGGACGTTCCAGGCGGCGATCGGGTTGTAGCCCGCGGCCAGTTCCGCCCGTCCGCGCGCCAGCTGCGCGGCATGACGCAGCACCTTGCGCGGGGGATGAAGCAGCGCGCGCCAGCGCCAGTCCGCCGGGGCGCGCCAGGCGTAGGCCAGACGCCAGACGACCAGCGCCGCGGCGGCGTAGCCCAGCCATTCGTGCGCCGCGCGCCAGTCGGCTTCCAGCACCCACGCGCCGATGAAAGCCGCCGCCAGCGCCCAGTGAAACAAGCGGATGGCCAGCGGCACCCGCTCAGCGTGGGCTGCGGCGCTCATCGCGTTTCCTGTTTGACGATTTTGCCGCTCACCGGGTCGAAGTAAATCTCCACTTTTTTACCGGCTTGGTTCTTGCCATAGATCTCGTAGCACTGCCCCGAGGTGATCTTGAACTTGTTGATCTCATAGCCCTGCGCCTTCAACTCTGTTTGGAACTTGCCCGCATCGATCCACGCCGATTGCGGCTGGGTGGTGCACTGCGGCCCGGCGAAGGCGGTGGACAAGCTCAGCGCGCCAAGGGCGGCCACGGCGGCACGGGAGAGGAAAAGGGCGGGATGTGACATGGAGGCTCCAAAAAGGGGAGAGAAATACGATACGACGAAATAATGTAAAAATAATAACGATTCGCATTTGTTTGTAGGGTATTTCCCTGCGCTCCTTCGGGTCAATGTGCTGGGTGCGCTTCCCAGGCTACGGGGAGTCGGTCAGACCTGAGGATCGCGGCTTGCAACATGGCACCACGAAGCCAGTGAGTGTTTTCTCACGGCCATGCGCCATGAAAGCCCACAAGGACAGAAAAAAACCGCAGCCCAAAAGCTGCGGCGAAAACACTCCCGACCCGTCGCGCAGACGGGTGGGCGTGCGAGGAGCGCGACAAGTCGCTGGGGACGGCGCGCAGGCGCCGAATTCGGGGATGGGCGTGAAATACGGCACTAATGCGGCGAGGACGGAGCCCTGCCGGGGTCGATCTGCCAATCGCTGCACACCGCCTGCACCCCTGCCGTGGTGAACACCAGCCATTCCGCATGGGTGCGCAGCTTGGGGTCGCGCAGGGTGCCGCACAGCCGCACCAAGCCTGCCTGAACCTCGATCTGAATGCCGAGGTGGCGCAGAGAAGTCTGGCTCAGCCGCTCCAGTACCTGCGCGCGCAGGCGCTGGTCGGCGTCGTCAGGGGCGGCGGGGAGCGTCGGGCGGGGCGTGTTGGAGCGCGGCCGCTCGGTTCCGGCAGGGCGTAGCGGGTAGCGCATCGGTGACGTTGTGGACATGAGAGACTCCTTCAGGGTTTGGCCGTCAGCGGGGCGGCCTTGCGGTTTGTTTGGAGCGGTTCGGTTTGCGATGACTTGGACGCGGCGCGCTGCCACAGCTCGAAGCCCGCCATGCCGGCCATCATGCTGGCGAAAAACAGCCATTGCGGCGCGTGCAGCGAAGCCAGTGAGGCCAGCGACGGGCCGGGGCACAGCCCGGTCATGCCCCAGCCGATACCGAACACCGCGCTGCCCAGCAGCAGCCGCGAAGTGATGCTGCGGGTATCGGGAAAGGCGATGGGCTCGCCCAGCAGCGCCTTGCTGCGACGCTGCGCAAGCTGCATGGGCACGAAGGCCACGACGACGGCGGTGACGAGAACCAGCAACAGACTGGGGTCCCAGGCGCCGGCGATATTGAGAAAACCCAGCACCTTGTCGGGGTTGGTCATGCCCGAGAGCAGCACGCCCAGGCCGAACAGCAGGCCGGAGAAAAACGCGAGCTTGTTCATCATGATCTCCTTGAGAATTCGGGGTCAGTACAGCAGGGCATGAACCGATACCGCGGTGACGATGCCGGTGGAGAGGAAGGTGGCTACGGCGGCGAGCGAGCGGCGCGACAGCCGCGCCAACCCGCAGACACCGTGGCCGCTGGCGCAGCCCGAACTCAGCCGCGCGCCCACCCCCACCAGCAGACCGCCGACGAGCAGCAGCCCCCAGGGCGCCTCGAATTGCGCGCCGGGCAGGGGCATCGACAGCGCCCACAGCACCGAAGCCGCGAGCACGCCGACGAGAAAACTCAGCCGCCACGAGGCTGGGCGACGCGCGGCCAGAGCGTCGCTGAGCGAGCCGCCCAGAATGCCGCTGATGCCGGCGATCTTGCCGCCGCCCAAGGCGAGCGCGCCCGCTGCGGCGCCGATCAACGCGCCGCCTGCAAGGGCGGAATAAGGGGTGAACACAGACCAGTCGATAGTGAACATGGAGGTTCTCCTGTCAGGGTGAGGTGGGGGCAGGGGCGAGTCAGCGCCGCGGCCCGGACGAGCGGATCGGACGCGGTGATGCGCCCAAGGCGTTGTCGCCAAACTCGCGCTGCAGAAGGTCGAGGTCGTGCGCGTGCTGGCGCTGCAGCCGGGCGAGCGGATCGGGCTGGTAAAGCATCCGCAGTTGTGCGGCGAGGGCGTACAACTGGCGCTGCATGGCGTGAAACCGGGCCAGCGTGATTTTGGGCTGCGGGGCGGCGGGGGAATGGAGGGTGTGCATGAGGATTCTCCGGTGGATGCGGATCGACCCAATGCGATCTGCGCGGAGTCCTAGTGCAAACCCTGTGCCACCGGTGTGCTTTCAGAGGGTGTGAGGGAAAAAATCACACAAATCGGCGACAAACGGCCGATTTGCCCAAGAAAAGCGTCGGGCAGCGGCGACGGATTACCCGGCGTTTTCGCAACACCTTGATTTATCGACTTATTTTTGTCGCGGTGGAGCGACAGCGCGACAAGCCCTAGGAGCCTGTCGGGCTTGAGGATCGCGGGCTGCAAAAGGGCGGTGCGGCGCCCTGCGGCAGCGGCTTTT
>CALBRU010000438.1 GCA_937927695.1 uncultured Thiomonas sp.
TGCACCCCTGCAGATCCGGGTCGAACATTTCGGCCGCTGGCATCTGCTGCTCGGACTGTTCAGTGCGGCGTCCCTGCTCGCCGCCGGGTGGACGGTCTGGGTCTGGCGCGATACCGATTCGCTCAGCCTGATGGCGGCTTTTGCGGCAGCCATATTCCTGGCCATTCTGTCGGCGCAGTACCCGTACTGGACCATCCGCCCGTTCACGCTGTTTCACGGCGAGCGCGGGTGGAAGCTGCAGCGCGGCGACGGACTGGAAGATGTGCTTCAGGTGCGAGGCATGGTGCTGCCGGGGCTGCTGCTGGTACTGGGTCTGACGGCTAAAGGGCGCGTGGTTCTGCCTGTGCCCAGCGATATCCAACCCGGCATTTTTCGCGAACTGCGACTGCGCTTGGGTGCACTGCCGCATTGAGTTCTGGTGGAGCAAGACACCCAGAGTGATGCCGTGCTGGTCCAGCAGGTCCAGGCGGGGCAGCAGAAGGCCTTCGATCTGCTCGTGGCCAAATACCAGCGCCGCATTTATCGCTTGGTGCTGCGCTTCATTCGCGATCCGGCCCTGGCGGAAGACGTGGCGCAAGAGACTTTTTTGCGCGCTTACCGGGCCATCGGGCAATTTCGCGGCGAAAGTCAGTTCTATACCTGGCTCTATCGCATCGCGGTCAATACTGCCAAAAAAGCCATTTCCGACGATATTCGCGATCCGACGGTGTCCGAAGGCGATGCGTTGGGCCATGATGAAGAAACTTTTAGCCCGACCGAGCTACTAACCAACCACGAAACGCCAGAATCCATTCTGGTTTCGAAAGAAATCGTGCAGACGGTGAATGCCGCGATGGAGTCTTTGCCGGAAGATTTGCGCATGGCGATCACTCTGCGCGAGATTGAAGGTTTGAGTTACGAAGATATTGCCGAAGCCATGCAATGCCCGATCGGCACGGTGCGTTCGCGAATTTTTCGTGCCCGCGAGGCGATCGCAGAGCGTCTGCGGCCGGTGATCGAGCACAAGGGTGGCAAGCGTTGGTGAGCCTACGGTTGAGCTTTGTTGGAGACAGGAAATGAGTCAAGACATGTCGCGCGAGCAACTCTCCGCCTTGATGGATGCGGAAGGGGAGTACCGTGGGCAATCCGCGCGGACGGAGGCTACGGCAGCTTTTATCCGCCATGTGGCTTCGGACGAGGCCGCGCGACGAGACTGGCTGATTTACGCGCAGATCGGCGATGTGCTGCGTTCTGCCGATCTCACGCCCATGCCCGGCGAGGCTGACTTTTTGCAGCGCGTCAGCGCGGCCATTGCGCGCGAACCCATCGTGCTGCAGCCGCAGGCCGTGACGCAAACGGCTGCGGCGGTTGATCGATCTTCGGCATCGGCACATCGCTCTGCCGCGCATCGCCGCCCGCACTGGAGCACGCGCATGGCCGCTGGCATGGCGGCTGTGGCCGGGGTGGCGGTGATGGCCTGGGTGGCGCTGCCAGGATTGCAGAGCGTCGATTCGTCAGGTGCGGTGCCGACTGTGGCTTCAGTCGGAGTTCTGGGTTCGAAGGGGCAGATACCTGTAGCCGATACCCAGATTGCCCCGCCTCTCAACCCAGTGGCCCGGGCGGGTTTGATCCAGGCCGATCTGTCGGCGCAGAGTCCACAGCGGGGCGAGGGCGGTCAAGGGGCCACCCAGCTCGTTCCCGTGTCGGAGCAAATGCCCATGGTCGAATACCTCCTGGCGCATCAGCAGATGGCTGGGGGCATGATGCCCGCCGTGCCAGCCACGCTGCAATGGGTTCGAAATCGGCCTGTCGAGCCCAGCATCCCTGAGCCCGCTCTTCCTGAGCGGGGTCTCCATCAGGCCGCGCCCGCAGCGCAATCGCACTGATGGCGGGCTTGCGGGTATTCAGCGCGCGTCGCTGGCGTCGGGCAATCTGGCTGGGGAGCCTTGTCGGATTGTCGGGTGCACTTTGGGCCGCGCCCGCCCTCGCCGCGCAGGAGGGCCAAGCGCCAGCCGCGGCGGACCCCTCGGCCGCGGCGCAATCAGCGGATACGCCTGCGCAGCGCAAGGGTCTGGAGCAATGGTTGCAGACCGTTAGCGCGGCCGCCCGGTCGCTGAATTACAGCGGCGTGTTCATCACCCAGCGTGGCGATGAGATCAGCACCTCCAGCCTGGTGCACTATGTGTTGCCGCAGGGGCATTTCGAGCGCATCGAGACGCTCGATGGGCAGCGCCGCATCATGGTTTCGCTCAATGATGAGGTTCGCACGAGTTGGCCCGACTACCGCCTCACGCTGATCGACAATCAGGCCGGGCAGGCCAGCTTTCCCCGTTTGCTCAAAACCACCGATGGCGAGGTCGACCGCAATTACCGGCTGGAGCGGGGCGGGCTGCAGCGTTGCGCGGGTTTCGAGTGCCGCGTCTCCACCTTGTTGCCGCGCGACGATCTGCGCTGGGGATACCGCCTGTGGTCGCTGCGCGATTCGCAGCTGCTGGTCAAGGCGCAAACGCTGGACGCGGCGGGCCATGTGATCAATCAGGTGGCATTTACCGAACTCAAGATCAATGTGGCGCCGCGCCAGTCTTTGGTGCGCGACAGTCTGCATCAACCCCCAGGGTATGCGGTGGAGCAGATGAAGGTCGTGCCGGTGAGTCTGCAGTCGCAGGGATGGGCGCTGTCTTCCCCGGTGCCAGGTTTCAAGACGGTCGGGGTATTTCGCCGCAGTATGTCGGTGGGCAGCAAACCCTCTGAGGTATTGCAGTGGCTGCTCAGTGATGGCCTGGCTTCGGTATCCATTTTTGTGCAGTCCGCTGCCGATCTGAGCGAGCCGGTCGCGCCTGAACAGCGCGTCGGCGGCACGCTGGCGCTGTCTCGGCGCATCGGCGACTCCTGGCTGACGGTGATGGGCGCCGTGCCCGAGCGCACACTGCGCCGCATCAGCGAGGCCATCGTTCGCGTGCAATAAGCGGCTTGAGGGTTCTGCGCCTGGCCGCAGCGCGGTTGCGACGTTTTCCGTATGCTGCCCGCGAGCGGATGAAATGATGGAATCAATTGCAGTGCCATGCCTGATCTCAGGCGCGATGTATCAGGGAGAAATCGGTGAAAAAAGTTTTGTTGAGCTGTTTGAGTGCGGGCCTATTGGCCTTTTCGGGTATCGCGGTTCCTGCGCAGGCGGCCGGTTCGGTGCCGCAGCAGTCTTGCGTGGCTTGCGGCCTGCCGGATTTCACCGGGCTGGTGGAGAAGGCCGGTCCGTCCGTGGTGAATATCCGCACTTACAAAAAGGTGCCCGTGGGCAGCGGCGATCAGATGGACGAGCAGACCCGCGAGCTGCTTCGGCGGTTTTTTGGGGTGCCCATTCCCGCGCCCGATAGCCCGAAGGGGGGCAAGAACGGCCCGCAGAATGAAGAGGAAGAGCGTCCCACGGGTGTGGGCTCGGGCTTCATCGTCAGTCCGGACGGCTACATCATGACCAATGCCCATGTCGTGGACGGGGCGGACGAGATCATGGTCACGCTGACCGACAAACGCGAGTTCAAGGCCAAGCTCATCGGCGCTGACAAACGCACCGACGTGGCGCTGGTGAAGATCGATGCCAAGCAAGCGCTGCCCGCCGTGCACATCGGCGATTCCTCCAAAGTCAAGGTGGGCGAGTGGGTGGTGGCCATCGGCTCGCCGTTCGGGCTCGAAAACACGGTGACGGCGGGCATCGTCAGCGCCAAGGGGCGCGATACCGGCGACTACACCCCCTTCATTCAGACCGACGTAGCGGTCAATCCGGGCAACTCCGGCGGCCCGCTGATCGATATGCGCGGCAACGTCATCGGCATCAATTCGCAGATCTACAGCCGGACCGGGGGCTTCATGGGCATCTCATTTGCCATCCCCATCGACGAAGCCATGCGCGTGGTCGAGCAGCTCAAGAAGCAGGGCTATGTGGTGCGCGGCAAGATCGGGGTGCAGATCGACAGCGTGAGCCGCGATCTGGCCGAGTCGCTCGGACTGGGGCAGGCGCGGGGTGCTTTGGTGCGCGTGGTCGAGAAGGACGGCGCGGCGGACAAGGCTGGTGTGCAGGTGGGCGACATTGTCACCAGCTTCAACGGCAAACCGGTGGAGCGGGCCAACGATCTGCCGCGTCTGGTGGGCGAAACCAAGCCTGACTCCACCGTACCCATGCAGGTGCTGCGTATGGGCAAGACCCTGACGCTCAACGTCAAGGTGGGCGAATGGGTGATGGACAAGAAGCCCGGCGCCAAGCCAGCCGAAGAGCAAAAGCCCGAAGCCGTGAGCAAGGCCAATGCGTTGGGGGTGAAGGTCATCGACCTCAATGATGCCCAAAAACGTCAGCTCGGCGTGAGCAGCGGCGTGCTGGTCGAGGCTGTGCGCGAGGGCGCGGCACGCGACGGTCTGCGCGTGGGTGATGTGGTGCTGGCGGTGGGCAACACCGCGGTCAGCAGTGCCACCCAGTTCAATGCCATCAGCGCGCAACTGCCCGTTGGCAAGCAGGTGGCGGTGCTGGTGCGGCGCGGCGAATCGGGTCTGTATGTCCTGATCCGGCCGCAGAACTGAGGCGATCAACAGGGCGGAACGCGGCATCAGGCCGGGTTTCGCCCCCGGGTTAGAATGATCGCCCAACAAGCATCAGCAGTTGCCAAATCGATTTGTTGGAAGGCGCGTCACGCTTGTCGCGCCTTTTTTCTTGTTCATCCCCGTGTTTCCGTCTGATCCGCAGGGCGCGAAGCGGTCGCCCCAGTGGACTATTGCATGAATCATATTCGTAATTTTTCAATTATTGCCCATATTGATCACGGCAAATCTACGCTTGCTGACCGTATTATTCAGCGGTGTGGGGGCTTGTCCGACCGGGAAATGGAGGCGCAGGTGCTCGATTCGATGGACATCGAGCGCGAGCGCGGCATCACCATCAAGGCGCAGACCGCGGCGCTGCAATACGTCGCGCGGGACGGGAAAACCTACAACCTCAATTTGATCGATACGCCGGGGCATGTCGATTTCAGTTATGAAGTCAGCCGTTCGCTCTCGGCCTGCGAAGGCGC
>CALBRU010000439.1 GCA_937927695.1 uncultured Thiomonas sp.
CAGACCGAGGTCCCCGGCGTGAAAAAGGTCGCGCCGAAAGCTGAACGCCCGAAGGCGTCCGTGTCAGCGCGGCAAGAGCTTGCGCGCCGCGAAGGGCATGAACCCGCCAAAGCGAAGGTGCGCAGGGCCGAGGTCATCAAGGCGCCTCCTGCGCCAGTTCATGCAGACAACCGACTCGTACTCGATGATTTCAACGCGGCCGATTTGCCTTCGGCGAAAGCTTCGCTTTTCGCCGCCGTGCCGCAACTGCGTCTGGCGACCGCGCTGCCCGCGACCATGCCCGCCCTCAGCGCCGAGCAGCGCAGCCAGCTCAATCAACTGCGCCAGCTCATCATGGATGCGACGGCTGCCCCGGGCGAGGCCCAGCCGACCCTGCAGCAGATCAACGCCCTGCAGGACCGGGCGAATGTGCTGCAGCGGCAGTTCGAGCAAGCCTCACAGCAGTTGCAACAGTCGCAAGCCGAGCTGGCCCAGACACGGGCGCAGCGCTATCCCGCCGGCTTGGTGTACGCCCTGGTCGCGGCGCTGATCACGCTCGCGTTGCTGAGTTTCTGGCTGTGGCGGCGCGGAGCCGATCCGGGTCTGTCGCGCAGCCCCTTCGAGTCAGATCCTGTGAGCCACCGGGTTGCGGCGCAACCCGATCGGGCCGCCTCTGCCCAGGCGCCCACCGTGGCCATGACCTCGATGTCGGTGCAGGCCAGCACCATCGCGCCAGCCGTGCTGCCTTTTGGTCTGGCCCCGTTGGTGGACGGCCGACCTTTGCAGCCCGAAATCGACGCGCCCTATCTCGAATCCGCCAAAGCGGGCCAATGGGCAGACTCCGGAATCGACTGGGATTCGCGCTTCATGCAGCCCATGAGCCAGGACAAGCAGGTGCATGTCGATGAGGTGATGGACGCCGGGCATCTGGCCGAATACTTCATCGAAACTGGTGATGAAGACCGCGCCATGGCCCTGCTGGAAGAATCGCTCGACGATAGTGCCGGCGACAGCTTCGCACTGCCCTATTTGCTGCTGTTCGATCTGTACCGCAAGCATGGGCGCAAGGCCCAATTCGATGCGCTCTACAGCCGCTTTCAGCGTCGTTTCAACGTGGCCGTGCCGCCTTGGGAGGCGGACGCCGATGCCCTGCGGCAATCGCAGGGCCGCGATCTGATGGATTACGACCGCGCCATGAAGCTCATCACCATGACCTGGGGCGAACCGCAGATCGTGAACGTGCTCGAGCGCATGTTGCTCGACGACCCGCATCAGCACCGCATGGGTTTCGAGCTGGCGGCCTACCGCGATTTGCTGATGCTGTACGCGGTCGCGCGCGACCGCTTTCCTCAAGGCATGCCCGCCGCCGAGGTGGAGCATGTGGAACTGACGACTCTGTCTGAACCGCCGCATCTCGATCTGGACTTCGAGTTACCGCTGGAGCCGCAGACTTCAAAGGCTGAGCCTGCCGGTCCCGACTCGTCGCAATTCAATCTTCTTCCCCGCGAGGGCAGCGAGCCGAAAGACGCCTGATAGCCCCTCAGACCTGCGGCATTTGCGTCAGCCCCCCGAGGGGAGCGTCTTCGCATGGCCGAATCGGCTTATTTCGGATCGCTTCCGCCCAGCAGGGCGGCAATTTTGCGGCGCGGGCGGATGTTTGAGGACGTTGAGCGCACGCCGCTTCCGGATGAAGCCGATGCGACCTCCCAAACCGGCTGGGCATTCGGGTCGGCCTCGTAGGGTTTGTCGAACCAGGGGTCCTGCCGCGAGGATCGTGAGACGCGTGCAGTCACCGGCACCGAGGCGCCGGTTTCGCCCGGCAGTGCACGGGGCGCACGCGCGATGCGATGTTCCCGCGTTTCGTCCGCATCGCGACGCGGCCGGGGAGCGCGCTCAAGCGTTAGGGTCTGCTTTTCAAACTGGCGCTTGATCAGCTTCTCAATATCGGCCAGAGAACGCGCGTCGCGCGCCGTTGCCAGGGTGATGGCCAGGCCGGAGGCTCCGGCTCGACCGGTGCGGCCGATGCGGTGCACATAGTCTTCGGCGCTGAAGGGCACGTCGTAATTCACCACGCCGGGTAGTTCGGCAATGTCGAGTCCGCGCGCGGCCACATCGGTGGCCACCAGCGCCTGAATCTCACCGCGCTTGAAGGCCTCCAGCGTAGTGAGGCGTTCGGCCTGTGATTTATCGCCGTGCATGGCCGCGGCCTTGATGCCGTCGCGCTCCAGCAAGCGGGTCAGGCGGCCCGCGCCGAGACGGCTATTGACGAACACGATGACTTGCGGCAGCGGGTTGTCGCGCAGCAGTTGCACCAGGGTGGCGCGTTTGTCGTCTTCTTCCACCTGATAGACGCGCTGCTCCACATTGGTCGCGGTAGCGTTGGGGCGGGCCACTTCGACCAGCAGCGGGTTTTGCAGATAGCTCTGCGCCAGTCGCTTGATCTCGTCCGAGAAGGTGGCCGAGAACAGCAGGGTGGTGCGCTGTTTGGGCAAAAAGCCGAGGATGCGCTGCAGGTCGGGCAGGAAGCCGATGTCGAGCATGCGGTCGGCCTCGTCGAGCACGACGAACTGCACCTGGCTCAGGTTGACGGTCTTGGCTTCGAGGTGGTCGAGCAGGCGCCCGGGTGTGGCCACCAGCAGATCGACGCCGGTGCGCAGCTCGGCCTTCTGCGGCGCCATGTCCATGCCGCCGAACACGCAGGCGCAACGCAGCGGCGTGTGCTTGGCATAGGCCTTGAGATTGGTGTAAACCTGATCGGCCAGCTCGCGCGTGGGTGCCAGCATCAGCGCGCGCACCGGGTGGCGCGCCGGAGAAACGCTGGTCGACGCCAGCGGCAGGAGTTGCTGCAGGATGGGCAGGGAGAATGCCGCAGTCTTGCCGGTGCCGGTCTGCGCGGCGCCCATGATGTCGCGGCCGTCGAGCAGCAAGGGGATGGCCTTGGCCTGGATGGGCGTGAGCTTTTCGTAGCCCATATCGCTGACGGCGCGCAGAATGCGCGCGTCGAGCGCCAGGTCGGAAAAGAGTTCAGGCTGAGGAGTGTCTTCGGTCGGGGTTGTCGTGGTGTTCATCCGTGCGGTGTGTGATGGCGGCGATGGAAAATTGAGCAGCCGGACATCAGTTGAAACCGGCTCGGGCGTTGAAGGCGTCAACGGGCGGGCACCCTGACCCGCGCAGAGTTCCGCCTGGGGATTCGCAGGACAAAGCCTGCCGCAGCGGATTCACTCTTTTCCATTCTAGGCGAGCAAGGTTGATAGTGGTTGCGAGGCGCCGATGCGGTGGAAAATTGCGCTCAGCGTTTTGCAAATTCAGATTCCGTCCCCACTTCATCACAAAATTCATTTTCCGCACAGGAACGCACGATGGACTACAAGGATTACTACAAGGTCATGGGCGTGGAGCGCAGCGCGACGCAAGACGAAATCAAGCGCGCCTACCGCAAGCTCGCCCGCAAGTATCACCCGGATGTGAACAAGGAAGCCGGCTCCGAGGCCAAGTTCAAGGAATTGGGCGAGGCCTACGAGGTACTCAAAGACCCGGAGAAGCGCGCGGCCTACGATCAGCTCGGCAGTAACTGGCGCGCCGGTCAAGACTTTCAGCCGCCGCCCGATTGGGGTGCGGGCTTCGAGCAGCGCGGCGGCATGCCGGGCAATGAGGCCGATTTCAGCGACTTTTTCGAGGCGCTGTTCGCGCGCAGCGCAGGCGGCGCGCGGCGCGCGGGGGCAGGCCAGGGCGGGCCGGGAGCCCAAGGCATGCATCTGCGCGGGCAGGATCATCATGCGCAAATCCTCATCGATCTGGAAGACGCTTACCGGGGCGCGACCCGAACGCTCAACCTTCGCATGCCCGAGGTCGACGCGCAGGGCCATGTGGTGACCCGCGAGCGCACTCTGCGGGTGCAGATTCCCAAAGGCGTGCGCGCCGGTCAGCACATCCGTCTGGCGGGGCAGGGCGCGCCGGGTCTGGGTGAGGGCGGCGCGGGCGATCTTTATCTGGAAATCGGCTTCAACCCCCACGGGCTTTACCGCGTGGAGGGACGCGATGTGTTCATCGACCTGCCGCTGGCGCCGTGGGAAGCGGCGCTGGGCGCTGAAGTCAATGTGCCCACGCCTGACGGCCAGGTCGCGCTCAAGATTCCGCCAGCCACTGGCAGCGGGCGACGCTTGCGGCTCAAGGGCCGCGGCATCCCCGGGGCCACGCCGGGTGATCTGTATGTGGTCGCACAAGTGGCGCTGCCCCCGGCGGATACCGAGGCGGCACGCTCGGCTTACCGTCGTCAGCAGGAAGATTTTCCCGCGTTCAACCCGCGCGCTGCGCTGTATCAAGGAGCCCAATCATGAGCGCCCCCTCGAACGCGAATGCCGCGCCCTTGGTCGGTGTGGTGTTGGAAGAGCAGATCGACATCACGGTTGACCAGGTCTGCACCCTCTGCAGAGTGGAGCGCACGCAGATCGTGCATCTGGTCGAAGAGGGCGTGATCGACCCGATGCAGCCCGCAGGCGCCGTGGCGCAATGGCGCTTCAGTGGTGAGGCGTTGGCGCGGGCTCGCCGCGCGGTGCGGCTGCAGCGCGAGCTGGAACTCAATCCCGCCGCCGCTGCGCTGGTGCTCGATTTGCTGGACGAAGTCGCTGCCTTGCGCGAGGCGCTGCGCCGCTGATGGCGCGGCAAGCTCGCTTTTGCCGCCCCGGACGGGCGCATCTGGTGCGATTGCAGGCGGCGCCTGGCGCTTCGCCGGTGGCGACGCCCGGTCAGCGCGATCAGTTTGTGTTGTGGATGGCGCAGGGGCTGAGCCCGGCTTCGGTGCGGCTGCATGGCTATGCCGTGTTGCCCGAAGCGGTGCTGTTGCTGCTCACGCCGCAGAGCGCTGCCGATCTTTCGCGCTATGTCCAGGGTTTGGCGCGGCGCGCGAGTCGCGCGCGGTCCACGGCGTCGGCAGATGCGGCCGGGGCGTCGTCGCCGACTCAGCGCGCACCGGCCTGGGCCGGACGGTTTCAGAGCGCGCTGGTGCAGCCTGGCGATTGGGAGCTGGCCGCAATGGTGTGGATCGACCGCGCAGCAGACCGCGCCGACTTGGCCGCCATCTGGCCCTGGAGCAGTCTGGCGGCGCATTGCGGCGAAGCGCCCCCAGGCAGCGCACGGCCTCCGCTCCTTTCGGCGCCAGACGCTTACTGGCAACTGGGCAACACACCCTTTGCCCGCGAGGCGGCCTACCGCGAGCGGCTGGCGCACGGCGTCGCGCCGTCACAAAGCCAGGCGCTGGAGGCCGCGCTGCGCAGCGGCCTGGCTGTGGGCGATACGGCGTTTCTGACGGAGTTGGAGTCTGAGAGCGGGCGACGGCTGGCTCCTGCCCGGCGGGGACGCCCGCGCATGAAAGTTGCTTGTAGTTAGCCCATCTCAGTGATAATAATCTGTCCCTTTTTAATTTTGACGTTTTCCTGAATTCGAATTTAATAGGGACAGAATATTGAATTTTTGTTGCGTCGCTTGCTGCGATGCAGTAAATTCCCAGACTCTTGTTGACTCACTGCGGAGCCTGCCATGTCCACGCCCTTAAATTCCGCCCCCAGCGCCGAAATCGCTGCCCTGTCCCGCGACGGGCTTTATTGCCCGCAAAACGAGCACGACGCCTGCGGCGTGGGTTTCGTGGCGCACATCAAGGGGGTGAAGTCGCACGACATCGTGCAAAACGGCCTGCTCATCCTCAAGAACCTCGACCATCGCGGCGCGGTGGGGGCCGACAAGCTCATGGGCGACGGCGCGGGCATCCTGATCCAGCTTCCAGACGCTTTCTTCCGCGAAGAAATGGCGGCGCAGGGCGTGGAACTGCCGCCGCCAGGCGAGTATGGCGTGGGCATGATCTTCCTGCCGCGCGAGCAGGCTTCTCGTCTGGCCTGCGAGCAGGAAATCGAGCGCGCCATCCGCGCCGAAGGTCAGGTACTGCTCGGCTGGCGCGACGTGGCCGTCGATGCCGAGATGCCGATGTCGCCGACCGTGCGGGCCAAGGAGCCGGTGATCCGTCAGGTGTTCATCGGCCGCGGCCCCGATGTGATGGTGACCGACGCGCTCGAGCGCAAGCTATTCGTTATCCGCAAGACCGCCAGCCATGCCATCCAGAAGCTCGATCTGCGCCACGGCAAGGAGTATTTCGTGCCGTCGATGTCGGCGCGCACCATCGTTTACAAGGGCTTGCTGCTGGCCGATAAGGTGGGCGAGTATTACAAAGACCTCAAAGACCCGCGCGTGGTGTCGGCGCTGGCGCTGGTGCACCAGCGGTTTTCCACCAACACCTTTCCCGAATGGCCGCTGGCGCATCCCTACCGGCTGGTGGCGCACAACGGCGAGATCAACACCGTCAAGGGCAACTACAACTGGATGCGCGCACGCGAGGGTGCCGTGTCTTCGCCGGTGCTCGGCGCCGATCTGCAAAAGCTCTGGCCGCTGATCTACCCCGGCCAGAGCGATACCGCCAGCTTCGACAACTGTCTGGAGTTGCTGCTGATGGCGGGTTACCCGCTGTCGCACGCCATGATGATGATGATTCCCGAGGCGTGGGAACAGCACACTCTCATGGACCCGCGCCGCCGCGCCTTCTACGAGTACCACGCCGCCATCATGGAGCCGTGGGACGGCCCCGCCGCAATCGCGTTTACCGATGGCCGCCAGATCGGCGCCACGCTCGACCGCAACGGTCTGCGCCCGGCGCGTTACATCGTGACCGACGACGATCTGGTCATCATGGCGTCCGAGTCGGGCGTGCTGCCCATTTCCGAGAGCCACATCGTCAAGAAGTGGCGGCTGCAGCCGGGCAAGATGTTCCTCATCGACATGGAGGCAGGCCGCATCATCGACGACAAGGAGATCAAGAGCCAGCTCGCCAGCGCGCGCCCCTACGGCCAGTGGATCGAAAACCTGCGCATTCGCATCGACGACCTCGATCATCTGGGCCACGCCGAGCCCTCGCCCATCCCCCTGCTCGACCGCCAGCAGGCTTTCGGCTACACGCAGGAAGACCTCAAGTTCCTGATGGCGCCGATGGCCGAAAAGGGTGACGAGGCCGTGGGTTCAATGGGCAACGACGCCGCGCTGGCGGTGTTGTCCAACCGCGCCAAGCCGCTTTACAACTACTTCAAGCAGTTGTTTGCGCAGGTCACCAACCCGCCCATCGACTCCATCCGCGAGAACATGGTGATGTCGCTGGTGTCATTCATCGGCCCGCGGCCCAATCTGCTCGACATCAATCAGGTCAATCCGCCCATGCGGCTGGAGGTCAGCCAGCCCGTTCTCGACTACGACGACATGGCGCGGCTGCGCTCCATCGCTCAGCACACCGGCGGCAAGTTCCGCAGCTTCGAGCTCGACATCTGCTATCCCGTGGCCTGGGGGCATGAAGGCATCGAGGCGCGCATTGCGTCGATCTGCGCCGAAGCGGTGGATGCGCTCAAGAGCGGCCACAACATTCTCATCATCACCGACCGCCACATGAGCGCCGAGCGCGTAGCCATTCCCGCGCTGCTTGCCTTGAGTGCGGTGCATCAGCACCTCACCGCCCACGGCCTGCGCACCCAGACCGGGCTGGTGGTGGAAACCGGCAGCGCGCGCGAAACACATCATTTCGCTGTGCTCGCGGGCTATGGCGCCGAAGCGGTGCACCCGTATCTGGCGCTCGACACCATTGCGGCAATGGCCAAAGACCTGCCGGGCGATCTCAGCGCCGAGAAGGCCATCACCAACTACGTCAAGGCCATCGGCAAGGGCCTGCAGAAGGTGATGTCCAAAATGGGCATCTCCACCTATATGAGTTACTGCGGCGCACAGATCTTCGAGGCCGTGGGCCTGTCGCGCGCGCTGGTGGACAAATACTTCACCGGCACCTCCACGCAGGTGGAGGGCATCGGCGTGTTCGAGGTGGGCGAAGAAGCCCTTCGCATGCACCGCGAAGCCTTCGGCGATTCGCCCGTGCTCGCCAATATGCTCGATGCTGGCGGCGACTATGCCTGGCGTACCCGCGGCGAAGAACATATGTGGACGCCCGACGCCATCGCCAAGCTGCAGCATTCCACCCGCGCCGGCAACTACAACACCTACAAGGAATACGCGCAGATCATCAACGACCAGTCGCGCCGCATGCTCACCCTGCGTGGCCTGTTCGAGTTCAAGATCGACCCCGGCAAGGCGATTGCCATCGATGAGGTGGAACCGGCCACAGAGATCGTCAAGCGCTTTGCCACCGGCGCGATGTCGCTGGGCTCGATTTCCACGGAAGCGCACTCCACCCTGGCGGTGGCGATGAACCGTATCGGCGGCAAGAGCAATACCGGCGAGGGCGGCGAAGACCCGCTGCGCTACCGGCCTGAAATGCGCACGGGTTCAAGCGGCATCCAGGACGGCGACACCATCGGCAGCGTGCTCGGGGCCGAGCGCATCGTCAGCGACATTCCGCTGAAAAAAGGCGATTCGCTGCGCTCCAAGATCAAGCAGGTCGCCTCGGGCCGCTTTGGCGTCACCGCCGAATACCTGGCCAGCGCCGATCAGATCCAGATCAAGATGGCGCAGGGCGCCAAGCCCGGCGAGGGCGGGCAGTTGCCCGGGGGCAAGGTGTCCGAGTACATCGGCATGCTGCGCTACTCGGTGCCGGGCGTAGGCCTCATTTCCCCGCCGCCGCACCACGACATCTATTCCATCGAAGACCTGGCCCAGCTCATCCACGATCTGAAGAACGCCAATTCCCGCGCGTCCATCAGCGTCAAGCTGGTGGCTGAAAGCGGCGTGGGCACGGTGGCCGCCGGGGTGGCCAAGGCCAAGGCCGATCATGTGGTCATCGCCGGGCATGACGGCGGCACTGGCGCCTCGCCGCTGTCATCCATCAAGCATGCCGGGTCTTCGTGGGAAATCGGTCTGGCCGAAACCCAGCAGACCCTGGTGCTCAACCGCCTGCGCAGCCGCATCCGCGTGCAGGTGGACGGCCAGATCAAGACCGGCCGCGACGTGGTCATCGGCGCGCTGCTCGGCGCCGACGAATTCGGCTTCGCCACCGCGCCGCTGGTGGTCGAGGGTTGCATCATGATGCGCAAATGCCACCTCAACACCTGCCCGGTGGGCGTGGCCACGCAAGACCCGGCCTTGCGCAAGAAGTTCTCGGGCAAGCCCGAGCATGTGGTGAATTTCTTCTTCTTCATCGCCGAAGAAGTGCGCGCCATCATGGCCCAGCTCGGCGTGCGCAAGTTCGACGATCTGGTCGGCCGCACCGAGCTGCTCGACGCGCGCAAGGGCGTCGAGCACTGGAAGGCGCGTGGGCTCGATTTCAGCCGCGTGTTCCATCAGCCCGATGTGCCCGCCGACGTGCCGCGCCGTCAGACCGAGGAGCAGGATCATGGTCTCGCCAAGGCGCTCGATCATGTGCTGATCGAGCGCGCCCGTCCCGCGCTGGAGCGCGGCGAGAAAGTGCAGTTCATCCAGAACGCGCGCAACGTCAACCGCACCGTGGGCGCCATGCTCTCCGGCGAGGTGGCGCGGCGCTACGGCCACGACGGCCTGCCCGACGACACCATCCACATCCAGATGGAAGGCACGGGCGGCCAGAGCTTCGGCGCTTTCCTCGCCCGCGGCATCACGCTTTACCTCATCGGTGAAGCCAACGACTACACCGGCAAGGGGCTGTCGGGCGGCCGCGTGGTTGTGCGCCCCAGCCTCGATTTCCGCGGCGACGCGCCGAGCAACATCATCGTCGGCAATACTGTGCTGTATGGCGCCATCGAAGGGGAGGCATTCTTCCGCGGCGTGGCGGGCGAGCGCTTCGCGGTGCGCAATTCCGGCGCGACCACTGTGGTCGAGGGCACGGGCGACCACGGCTGCGAATACATGACCGGCGGCACCGTGGTGGTGCTGGGCCAGACCGGCCGCAACTTCGCGGCCGGCATGAGCGGCGGCATGGCTTACGTCTATGACGTGGACGGCCAGTTCGCCAAGCGCTGCAATACATCCATGGTGGCGCTCGACAAGGTGCTTCCGGCGGGCGAGCAGAAAGCGCAGCAAGCCGAAGCGCTGTGGCACCGCGGCCAGACCGACGAAGCCCAGTTGCGCAAGCTGCTGCAAGACCATCTGCGCTGGACCGGCTCGCAGCGCGCGCGTGAATTGCTCGACACTTGGGAAGAGGCGCGCGGCCGCTTTGTCAAGGTGTTCCCGCATGAATACAAGCGGGCGCTGGGTGAAATGGCCGCCAAGCGTGAGGCGCAGGCCGCTACGGACAAAGCCAAAGCGCCCGTCGGCAATGCCAGCGTGCCCGCCAAATGAAGCCCACCCCGAGAACCTGCGCTGCGTTGGGCTCCCCCCTCAAGGGGATGAGGCCCGCGGCTCCAAGCTGCCCTGCGGCAGCTTGGACGGAGCCGAATCGGAGCGGCTTGCAAGCCGCGACGTGGGACGAAACCTTTGGGGCGGCCCGGCGGGTTTCGCCTCATCGGCTCCAGTGTTCAGATATCAAATAAGGATCGATCATGGGAAAAATCACCGGATTCATGGAATTCGAGCGGCAGGAAGAGCAGTACGAAGCCCCCGCCGTGCGGCTCAAGCACTGGAAGGAATTCGTCCACGAACTGCCCGAAGACAAGGCCAAGACGCAGGCTGGGCGCTGCATGGACTGCGGCATTCCGTTCTGCAACAACGGTTGCCCGGTCAACAACATCATCCCCGACTTCAACGACCTGGTGTGGCAGGGCGATTGGAAGCGTGCGCTCGATGTGCTGCACTCGACCAACAACTTCCCCGAGTTCACCGGTCGCATCTGTCCCGCACCATGCGAGGCGGCCTGCACGCTGGGCATCAATGAAGCGCCGGTGGGCATCAAGTCCATCGAACACGCCATCATCGACCGGGGCTGGAACGAAGGCTGGGTGACGCCGCAACTGCCGGTGCACAAGACCGGCAAGACCGTGGCCGTGGTCGGCTCCGGCCCGGCTGGGCTGGCGGCGGCGCAGCAACTTGCCCGTGCGGGACACGCCGTCACCGTGTTCGAGAAGAACGACCGCGCAGGCGGCCTGCTGCGCTACGGCATTCCCGATTTCAAAATGGAAAAGAGCCATATCGACCGCCGCATCGCGCAGATGGAAGCTGAGGGCGTGACCTTCCGCACCGGCGTGCTGGTGGCCGAGATGCCCAAGGACGGCCCCGGCGCCACCGTGGCCAACTGGGCCAAGGAGACCCTCACTCCTGCTCAGTTGCAGGCCGACTTCGACGCCGTGCTGCTGACCGGCGGCGCCGAGTTTCCCCGCGATCTGCCGGTGCCGGGACGCGAACTCGATGGCATTCACTTCGCCATGGAGTTTCTGCCGCTGCAGAACAAGGTCAACGCCGGAGACAAGCTGAAGAACCAGATCACGGCCACGGGCAAGCATGTGGTGGTGATCGGCGGCGGCGATACCGGCTCGGACTGCGTGGGCACCAGCAACCGCCACGGCGCGGCCAGCGTCACCCAGTTCGAAGTCATGCCGCAGCCGCCTGAAGCAGAGAACAAGCCGCTGGTCTGGCCGTACTGGCCGATCAAGCTGCGCACCTCCAGCAGCCACGAAGAAGGCTGCTCGCGCGACTGGGCCGTGGCGACCAAGGAGTTCATCCCAGGAACCGGCAAAGACAAGAACAAGGTCAAGCAGCTCAAGGCCTGCCGCGTCGAATGGAAAGACGGCCGCATGCAGGAAGTGCCCGGTAGCGAGTTCACCCTGCCTGCCGATCTGGTGCTGCTGGCCATGGGCTTCGTGCACCCGGTGGGCAGCGTGCTCGACGCCTTCGGTATCGACAAGGACGCGCGCGGCAATGCCAAGGCGGGCACCGAAGATGAAACCGGCTATGCCACCAATGTGCCCAAGGTCTATGCCGCGGGCGATATGCGCCGCGGGCAGAGTCTGGTGGTGTGGGCGATCCGCGAAGGCCGCCAGGCCGCGCGCGAGATCGACCGGTTTTTGATGGGCAGCACCGTATTGCCGCGTTGATGCAGCGTCCGACCGCGACAGATCGTCCGTTTGCTGATCTGCTTTCTGATTTATATGGGGTCGGTGCAGCCGGGTTTCTCGGACAATGCCGGGATGATGCGCGAAGTCGATGACGATCATGGCCTGCCCCAGTTTCCGGGGCGGGACCCGCAAGACATGCTGGAGGCCACCCTGGCCAGCCGCCCTGATGGCGACCTCTGGGTGTTCGGCTACGGTTCGCTGATCTGGAACCCGGAAGTCGTGCATGACGAAGTGCGTCCAGCGCGGGTGTGGGGCTGGCGGCGCACCCTGCGCATGTGGTCGCGCATCAACCGGGGCACGGAAGAAGCGCCAGGCTTGGTGTTCGCACTGATGTCCGGCGGTTCCTGCAGCGGTATTGCCCTGCGCGTGCCCCAAAGTCGGGCCGAGCGCGAATTACGCCAGTTGTGGAAGCGCGAAATGCCTCGCGCCGTGTACGACCCGCGCTGGATTGCCTGCCGCACTCCGCAGGGCGTGGTGCAGGCGCTCGCGTTCACCCTGCGGCCCAGCAGCCCGAGCTATACCGGTGAACTTGACGACGCGCAGTTGCTCGACATTCTGCGCACCTGCCGTGGCCGCTACGGCACCACTTTCGATTACGTCGCGCGCACTGCGCACGCGCTGCGCGACATCGGCATTCGCGATGCCGAGTTGGAGCGCATCATGGAATTGGCCGCGCGGCACCGTCTCGACGCGAAGAATGCTTGATGCGGCGAGCCCGCGCCGCGACCTTCGATAGCATGTGGCATTCCCGCTTCGCGCCCCAAAGCCTTCAGTGGCTGCAAGGCCTCTTTCACCATTCACCAGGACACCCCATTGGTCAAGCCAAATTACTCCTACGAAAAGCGTCAGAAAGAACTCGCCAAAGAGCGCAAAAAGCAGGAAAAACTGCAGCGCAAGGCCAATAAGCCCGACAGCAGCGATGCGCCGGGCGAAGATCACGGCAGCGCTGCGCCGCCGAACTCCGTCCCCTCCGGCAACGCCAAGCCAAGCACCGAGAGCTAACCACAGCGCACAGCGGGGCGTCACGGGCGCAGGCTCTATGCTGAGCGCCTTTTTCCACCGGCCCCGCCCATGATCTCCCCCGAACATTTCATTCCCGGCAAGGACGCTTCGCTCGAACAGTCCATTGCCACGCTGCGCGGCAGGCTCCGGCAGTTGGGCTTTCACCTCGAAGAGCGCTCCTGGCTCAATCCGGTGGAAGGTGTGTGGTCGGTGCATGTGCGCGATCACGACTGCGCACTGCTGTTCTCCAACGGCAAGGGCGCCTCCGAGCTGGCGGCGCGGGCCAGCGCGCTGGGCGAGTTTGCCGAGCGCCTGTCCACCCATTATTTCTGGACGCATTTCTACCTGGGCGAGGCAATAGCCCACCGTGCGCATGTGCACGCGCCGGGTGAGCGCTGGTTCCCGCTGAACGGCGACGCCTGGCCCGAGGGCTTGCTCAACCCGGAATTGCGCGCCTTCTACAACCCGCACGACGCGGTGCCAGCCGCGCAGCTCGTTGACCTCAACTCCGGCAACGAGGCGCGCGGCATTTGCGCGCTGCCCTATCAGCGCCTGTCCGACGGCGCGACCGCCTACTTCCCGGTCAACCTCATTGGCAATCTGTATGTCAGCAACGGCATGTCGGCCGGCAACACGCTGATGGAAGCGCGCACCCAGGCACTGTCGGAAATTTTCGAGCGCCATGTGAAGTTCCGCATCATCAGCGAGGCGCTATGCCTGCCGGACGTGCCCGAGGACGTGATTGCGCGCTACCCGCACATTGCCGCCGGCATCCGCGGCCTGCGCGAGGCGGGCTTCGGCATCGTGGTGAAAGACGCTTCGCTCGGCGGGCGCTACCCGGTGATGAACGTCACCCTGTTGCATCCCGGCGACCAGGGTTGCTTCGCCAGCTTTGGCGCGCACCCACGCTTCGAAATTGCACTGGAGCGCGCCCTCACCGAGCTGCTGCAAGGCCGCGCGCTCGACGCGCTGGCCGGATTCCCCGCGCCCGGCTTCGACCGTGACGAGATCGCCGATCCGCAGAACCTGGAAATCCACTTCGTCGATTCCAGCGGCGTGCTGTCGTGGGAGTATTTGCGCAGCACGCCAGACTTCGCTTTTGCCGACTGGAACTTCGGCGCCTCCACCGAACAGGATTACCACTGGTCGGTGGCCGCGCTGCACGCCGAAGGCCATCAGATCTATGTTGCCGACTTCACCCAACTCGGCGTTTACGCCTGCCGCATCCTCGTGCCCGGGGTGAGCGAAATCTATCCGGTGGACGAACTCGAATACGAGAACAACAGCGTGGGCAATGCGCTGCGCGCCGACATCGCCCGTTTGCCGGAATTGTCCGGGGACGAATGCGTTGCGCTCTACGACCAAATCGTCGAACTGGAGCTGGCCGACGAGCGCCCGGTGAGCGTGCTCATTGGTCTCGCTCCCGATCCGGACACCGCCTGGGCCGGGCTCAAGATCGGCGAACTCAAGCTGCTGCTGGCGTTGGCCAGCGGCGACGACGACGCCATTCTCGAAGGCTGCGCCTGGCTCGCCCAGTATGGCCAGCGCAGCTCCGAGCGGCTCAAAGTCTTCCGCTGCATCGCTGATCTGATCAAGCTACAGGACGCCTCGCCCTACGCCCCTGCGCTGCGCCTGCTCTACGGCAGCGACATCCTCGACCTTGCCCTTGCGCTGCTCAATCAG
>CALBRU010000440.1 GCA_937927695.1 uncultured Thiomonas sp.
CTCAACCGTCCGCCGGAAAACGCGCCCATGTATCCCGGCGCGAACAACACCGAGCTTTGCCCGACGCACGCCTTCACCGGCCAGCCGATCTATCTGCCGGGTCAGGAGCCGGATGACCGCGAGGTTGCGCAGCGGCTGACCGCCTACTGGCAGCCCTATCACGCCGCGCTCGAAGCCGAGTTGCAGCGGTTGCACGCACGGCACGGCTATGCCCTGCTGTGGGACGGACACAGCATCATGTCCACGCTGCCGTGGTTGTTCGAAGGCGCCTTGCCTGACCTCAATCTGGGCACCGCCAATGGGGCGAGCTGCGCGCCGCAGTTGCGTGCGCTGCTGTCCGAAGTGCTTGCGCGGCAGAGCGCTTTTTCGCAGGTGGTCGATGGCCGCTTCAAGGGCGGTTATATCACCCGCCACTACGGCCGCCCCGCGCAGGGCATCCATGCGGTGCAGATGGAAATGTGTTTTTCCACCTATATGCACGAGGCCGCCCCGTTTCGTCTCGACCCTGGACGCGCCGCAAGGCTGCGCCCGGTGCTGGAACAACTGATCGATGCCATGCTGGCATGGAGGCCGCATGACTGAATCTGCTGAACGACTTCTGTGGGCCCGGCGCGCCTGGCTGTCCGGGGGCTGGCAAGACAACGTGCTGCTGCGCGTCGGCACGGATGGCTGCTGGGCCGAGGTCGTCCCCGGAGTGTCCGTGCCGCCGCAAGACGCCGAGCAACTGCCCGGCGCCCTGCTGCCCGGGCTGGTCGATGCGCACAGCCCCGCCTTCCAGCGCGCCTTTGCCGGCCTGGCCGAACAGCGCACCAGTGCCGCTGACACCTTCTGGTCCTGGCGTGACCGCATGTACCGCGTGGCTCTGCGCATCACCCCGGAGCAACTGCGCGCCATTGCCGCGCAGCTCTACATCGAACTGCTGCAGGGCGGCTACACGCAGGTGTGCGAGTTTCATTACCTGCAGCACGCGCCAGACGGCCAGCCCTACGCCGATCCGCTCGCCTTCAGTTGGGCGCTGGCCGACGCCGCGCGCGATGTGGGCATCGGCCTCACCCTGCTGCCGGTGCTGTACGAACGCGCCGGCTTTCGGCAGCCCGCGCTGCGCCCGGATCAGCGGCGCTTCGCCACCAGCGCCGACAGCGTGTGGCACGCGGTGCAAGCCATCCGCGACCGACGCCAACCCGGGCTGGACGCGGGCCTCGCCATTCACTCCCTGCGCGCCGCGTCGCCCGCATCCGTCCAGCGCCTGGTGCAACTGGCTGACGGCTTCGACGGCCCCATCCACATCCACGTCGCCGAGCAAACCGCCGAGGTGGACGACTGCCTCGCCGCTACCGGCCTGCGGCCTATCGCCTGGCTGGCGGCGCAAGGCCTGCTCGACGAGCGTTTGCAGCTCGTCCACGCCACGCACACGGCGCCGCAAGAAATCGACGCCGTCGCCCGCAGTGGCGCGGGCATCGTGCTGTGCCCCACCACCGAAGCCAACCTTGGCGACGGCCTGCCCGATCTGCCGGGCATTCTGGCGCAAGGCGTGCCCATCACCCTGGGGTCGGACAGTCAGATCACCCGCGACTGGCGCGAAGAACTCCGCTGGCTCGACTACGGCCAACGCCTCATCCAGCGTCAGCGCAACACCGCCGCCGCGCCCGAAGCGGCGCAGCCGTCCACAGCAGCCCGGCTGTGGTCCTGCGTGCAGGCTGGCAGCGCCCACGCCGCCGGACAGCCCGCGTGGGGCTTGACGCCAGGCGCGCGCGCCGACGCCCTGGTGCTCAACCCGCATGCCGCCGCAACCCTAGGCGTGCCCCCAAGCCATTTGCTCGACGCCCTCGTGTTTTCCAGTCCCTCCACGGCATGGAAGGCGGTCATGGTGGCCGGGCGCTGGGTGCTGCAGGACGGCCAGCATCCGCAAGCTGCCCAGTGCGCGCAAACCTTCGAGCGCGCCATGCAAGACCTCTGGGCAGAGGGCTGACAAGCGGCCTATCCTTGCGGAAAAGTCGCCGATTCACAAGGACATCCCATGAACGCCCCCCTCACCCCGAAAATTCTCACCCGCCCCACCCCGCCCGCCCTGCTCGACGCCTTGGCCAGCCGCTTCGGCGCGCAGCTCTCTACCACGCTGGCCGTGCGTGAGCAGCATGGACGCGATGAATCGCCCTTCGACGTGCCGCCGCCGTCCGCCGTGGTGTTCTGCGAGAGCACGCAGGACGTGGCCGACGCGGTGAAACTGGCCGCCGCGCACGACGTGCCGGTCATCGCCTTTGGCGCGGGCTCGTCGCTTGAGGGCCAGTTGCTTGCGGTGCAGGGCGGCATCAGCCTCGATCTCACGCGCATG
>CALBRU010000441.1 GCA_937927695.1 uncultured Thiomonas sp.
GCATGTGCGGCAACTTTTGGGCTTTTTTGCGGCCTGCCAGACAAACTCTGGGAACAGCCCGGCCTAATTTGCGCTTCCCTCGCGCTCAGCCGGGTTCGGCGCCGCCGAAACATGAAACTGCATGCGGTGTAGCTGGGCGTAGAGGCCGTCTTTTTGCAGCAACTCGGCCTGCGTGCCCAGTTCGATCAGACGGCCCTCGTCGAGCACGGCGATGCGGTGGCAGTGGGCTATTGTTGCCAGCCGGTGGGCGATGACGATAGTGGTGCGGCCTTCCATGAGGCGGTTGATGGCTTGTTGCACGAGGCGCTCGCTTTCGGCGTCGAGCGCGCTGGTGGCTTCGTCGAGAATGAGCAAGGGAGCGTTGCGGTAGAGCGCACGGGCAATGGAGAGCCGCTGGCGCTGCCCGCCAGAGAGTTGCGAGCCGTTGTGACCGACAGGGGCCTGCAAACCACCGGGCAAGCCGCGCACAAAATCGCCCAATGCGGCGGCGTTGAGCGCGGCCCAGGCGCGATCTTCGTCCACCTCGGAGCCGAAGCTGACGTTGGCGCCAATGCTGTCGTTGAGCAGCACCACGTCTTGGCCGACATAGGCGATCTGCTCGCGCAGGCTGTGCAGATTCCAGTCGCACAGCGGCACGCCGTCGAGCAGCAGTCGGCCCTGTGTGGGCTCCAGCAGGCGCGGAACCAGGCGCATGAGCGTGGTCTTGCCCGCGCCGGACGGGCCAACGAGCGCGAGGCTTTCGCCCGCCTGCACGCGCAGCCGAATGCCGTCGAGCACCGGGCGATCCATGGCGCTGAGGGTGACGCCCACGTTGTCAAACTCGAGGTCGCCGCGCACGCGCTCGGCGGTGTGCGTGCCGGTGTCTTGCTCTCGCGGCGCATCCACAATGCTGCGCAGACGGTCGAGGGAGCTGAGCGCGCGCATCATCGGCTGGACGATGTCGGCCACGCGGCGCAGCGGCGACAGCGTCATCATCATCGCGGTAATGAACGCCACAAACCCGCCCACACTGTGCTGCCCCGACACGTCGCTTTGCCACATGGCAAACACGATGACCACCGAAACCGCCAGCGCCGACAACCACTGCGACACCGGCGTGGTCGTGGAGCCCGACACCAGAGTTTTCACCGTGGTGCGGCGCAACGATTGGTTGATGCGATCGAACCGAGCGGCAAAACCCCTCTGCGCGTTGTGCACCCGAATCACCGGCGCGGCCAGCATGCCCTCCTCCAGCGCATAGGAAGTTTCTTCTGCTGTTTTTTGCATCTGCGCATTCAATCGCTTGGCACGGCGGCTGATGATGCGCATGGTGAAAATCAGCGGCAGCAAAATGCCCAGGGTCAACAGCGTCAGACTCCAGTTGACCCACAGCAGATAGCCGAACAAGGCGATCAAAGTGAAGCTGTCGCGCACCAGCGTAAGCAGTCCCGGAAAGATCATGCCGAGCGCCAACTGCGCTTCATACACCGACGCCCCGATGAGGCTGCTGGCGCTTTCGCGCTGGAGTTGCGCCAATTGCGCGTGCACAATCTGCCCGTAAACCAGCTCCCGCACCCGCGCGAGCACGTTCTGCGTCAACCACTGAGTGAGAAACTGCGAAGCCAGCCACGCAAGCCCCCGCACCGTGAACAAGCCCATGAGCACCGCGGGCACAGCCCACAAGGGAAAGTCCCGCTTGGCCGTGAAGCCCACGTCGAGCACATGCTTCATCAGGGCTGGAAGCACCGGCTCGGTTGCCGCCACAATTGCGGCGAAAAGCACTATGAGCAAGGCGGCAGAGCGGTTGCGAGGGTTGGCGTTAAACAGCTGCCGCAGCAATCGCAATCCTTGGCGATCGCGCCCCGCTAGCATTTGGCACTCATCAATTCGAGACTATTCATCATGAAATTCTTACAGGTCTGTTCGGCGGTTAGGCGAATGCTCGTTGGCAATGCGGGTGGACCGATCATCGATCAGGAAATCACTAGCCCTGAGCGCAAGCGATACTTAATTCAGCATCCATCAACTCCAAGCCCACTTGGCGAGGCTCAATGCTAGTGTCTGACGAGACCCAGCGCGTCGGCGTTCCCCGCTACGTGCTGATTGCAATCACGTTTCTTTTATTTGCTTATCCAATCCTGACATTGACCGTAGCTGGAGCTGTCAACAGTATTTTTTTCCTATTGTTTTTGATCAGCGTAGCTGTATTGCTGTTCGAGGTCTGGCCTAACCCCGCCACACCGACCACCGAAAACTGCAGCACCGACCCGCTGTCGAAACAAGCTGCTTGGCTTTATTTCCTGTCCATGGCCGCCCTGCCGATTGCGGTATTTATAAGCCAATGGACCAATCACCGCTGGGGATGGCATTATTACGATGCCGTTTCTCGTTTTTTTCTATCCGTACCAATTTTTTTTGCACTACGTAAAATCCCTGCAAAAAATCTGATGGTCATTTGGCCCGGATTTATTATTGGCGCACTCGTAGCATGCGGTTTAGCAGTCTGGTTTCCGCATAACTGGGGAGGAGGGGACAATTTGGCACGGGTCGGATCCTCTTTTGTCAATCCGATCCATTTTGGGGATATTGCATTGACCTTAGGTGTAATTTCTGTGTTTGGGATAGGCTACCGCTGGATTGTTCGACCGCCTGGTAATGTATTATACAATTTAGTTGCTACGCTAGCTTTGCTCGCTGGGGCCTATGCATCCATATTGTCTGGCTCCCGCGGTGGCTGGATCGCCGTGCCCGTTTTTGCACTACTGGCGTACAGAATTAACCATAAAAAAATATCTCTTATTACATTAAATTTTGGCATGCTTGTCATGTTCGTATCGGCGATTTTTATTTATGCATTCATTCCAGAAATTCATCACCGCATTGACATGATTCCCCAAAATTTTCATGCTTTTTATCAAGGCAATGAAAACACGTCAATTGGCATTCGATTCCAACTATGGAAGGCCGCTTTTTTAATTTTTTTTGAGCATCCACTATTCGGTGTTGGGATGGGAGGTTTCAAAGCGCTGATGGGGCCCATGGAACTGTCTGGCCAGCTCACACCGCTGGCAGCTGATTTTGGTCGTCAAGAAGTTCACAGCGAATTGTTATCCCGCCTATCGCAACTTGGCATTATCGGGTTTGCTGCGGTCATGGCCGTTTATTTTGTACCGGGATGGCTATTCTGGCAGCGGCTACGCGCGTCAGATCCAGCTTCACGGGCTTCGGCGCGCATGGGGCTGGTTTTGGTCTGCGGATTCTTTGTCTATGGACTAACGGTCGAAACCTTTGACCTCACCATGACTGCCGCTTTTTACGCTCTGACTACGGCCGTGTTGCTCGCGGCTGCTTACCCGAAAAATTTGAGAATAGATCACCAATCATGTTCAGCATCCTGATTCCCACCTGGAACAATCTGCCGTATCTCAGATTGTGTATTGACAGCATTCGCAAACATTCATGCGTCGATCATGAGATACTGGTGCATGTGAATGAGGGATCCGATGGCACTTTGCGCTGGTTACAGGAGCAAGGTATCCGTCACAGTTACTCCGGCGGTAATATCGGAATTTGTTTGGCGGTCAATCATCTAGCAGCAATGGCTACGCAGGATTGGTTGCTTTACATGAACGACGATATGGTGTGCTGCCCTGGGTGGGATGCCGCTCTGATCAAGCGCATTAGTTCAGCTCCGAACGATCGGTTATTCTTATCCTCTATTTTGCTAGAACCCATATTGACCAAAAACGATCGCGTCATAGTACAAGATCACGGTCGAACGCCCGACGATTTCGATGAAATTGGTTTATTGCAGCATTTTATGGATGTTCATCGTACAAACATGATGGGTCGCGCCTCACAACCCACATTGCTTGCCAAGCGCTGGTGGTTCATGGTTGGTGGCTATAGTTTGGAGTTCAGTCCTGGGATGAGCTCGGACGACGATTTACTCATCAAACTCTGGATCGTCGGCTTTCGACACTTCGAAATCATCTCAAATAGTCGCCTCTATCATTTTTCCTGCAGTAGCACAGGGCGCGTCCGAAAAAATAGAGGCTCGCGTGAATTCGCATTGAAATGGGGAATTACACAAGGCGAATTTATGCGAAACTACTTGTTGAAAGGTAACGGCACAACTGATGAAGATTTAATGTACTGCATCCCCAAGCCGACTCTGAGTGGAAGACTTAGGCGAGCAATTCATGGCCTGCTATCGAATATTCCATTGGGAGACATTTCAGCATGGAATGCACAGCCAGGAGTTCTTTTTTCCGAACCCCGAAAAAATATTGAAGTCGTTCCCAAGGATTAACGCTAATGGCCAGTGTCTCCGCCATACTGATCACCAAGAATGAAATACAAAACCTACCCGCTTGCCTTGAGGGGCTCTCTTGGTGCATCGAGATCATTGTGGTGGATAGTGGCAGCACTGACGGCTCAGTTACGCTGGCTCGGCGTCTGGGAGCTCGTGTAGAGTCTCGGCCGGATTGGGCCGGCTTCGGCCCACAGAAAAACCGCGCTCTCAATTTAGCCCAGGGAGATTGGGTTTTTTCGATTGATGCTGATGAACGCGTAACACCTGCGCTGGCAGAGGAGATTCAATCTGCGGTGCAATGCGCCGATGCGCCGGATGCCTTTTCTCTGCCGCGCCTGTCGAGTTATTGTGGGCAGTTCATGCGTCATGGCGGCTGGTATCCCGATCGGGTGGTTAGGCTATTCCGCCGAGGCAAGGCGCGATTTTCAGATGACATCGTGCACGAATCTGTGCAGGTTCAAGGCCGCGTCGGTCAGTTGCACAACGATCTAATCCACATCAGCTATCGCTCGCTCGAAGATGTGCTGGAAAAGATGAACCGTTACTCCAGCGCTGGGGCAGAGAAACTGGCTACGCGAGGGCGCCGAGCCAGCTTGGCAACCGCCCTCGGCAAAAGTTTCTGGGCGTTCATACGTACCTATGTGATTCGACGAGGTTTTCTCGATGGGCGCTTAGGTTTTGTGCTGGCGTGTGGCATCGCCCATGAAACCTGGTATCGCTACCTGAAGCTGTGGCTGGCACAGCGCCCCGTCTCCGATAAAAAGTTGTCCTCTTGATCGAGCGCGGCCTGCCAACGCGCCGGAACCATTCCCCCTTTCCCAACTCAGTCTTGTTGTCGTCAAGTTCTGATTCAATTGCGCATCGCAGCAAGACTTGCGAATTTTTACTCCGACAGGGCTCTCGTCCTTCTTAGAATTTCATCGCTGTGTTGGCTTCGGTTTAGCTGAAGCAACCCGGCTCTTTTACCGACACCCCCATGCAGCGACGCCGCTTTGTTTTAGGTTCTCTCTCTGCTCCGCTTGTTCGCGGGGCGGCTTCTTTTGTTGGGCTCGCCGCGCTGGCCAACTCGGCGCAGGCGCAGTTCAAGGTGGATGTTTCGGGCATCGGTGCCACGCAAATTCCCGTGGGTATCGGCGCTTTTCGCGACCTGAACCATTGCCCGCAGCCAATTGCCGAGATCGTGCGCGCTGACCTCACGCGCAGCGGGCTGTTCGCCGTGAGCAATCTGGGTGGGCAAACGCTCACCGAGCAAGGCCCGCCGAATTACGCCGCCTGGCGTTCGGAAAATCTCGAAGCGGTGGCCGGGGGCAGCGTGGCACAGGTTGCAGGCGGGCGTTGGCAAGTCCAGTTCCGCCTTTGGGACGCGGTGAAGCAGGCCGATCTCGGCGGCCTGGCGCTGACCGTCATGCCGGGCGACCTGCGGTTGGCGGCGCACAAGATCAGCGATTACATCTACCAGAAGCTCACCGGCCAGCGCGGGGTGTTTGCCACGCGCATTGCCTACATCACCAAGGCGGGGCAGCACAATTTTTCGCTCAACATCGCCGACAGCGACGGCGCGAATCCTCAGTTCGCGCTGCGCAGCCGCGAACCGCTGCTCTCGCCGGTGTGGTCGCCCAATGGGCAGGATTTGGCCTATGTGTCGTTCGAGACGGGCAAGCCGGTGGTTTTCGTACAGGACGTGCGCAGTGGCGCGCGGCGCGCGGTGGCCAATTTCAAGGGTTCGAACAGCGCCCCGGCCTACTCGCCCGATGGCGGCACGCTGGCCGTGGTGCTCACTCTCACCGGGCGCTCGCAGATTTATCTCATGCCCAGCAAAGGCGGCACGCCGCGGCAGTTGATGCGCTCGTATTCGATCGACACCGAGCCGACTTTTTCGCCCGACGGCCAAAGCCTGTATTTCGTCAGCGACCGCGATGGCGGCCCACAGGTTTACAAGGTCGGGCTGAACGGCAGCAGCGTGCAGCGCATCACCTACAGCGGCGGCTATAACGTCAGCCCGGCCATCAGCCCGGACGGCAAGACGCTGGCCTACATTTCACAACAGGGCAACAGCTACCAGTTATGGTCGATCAATCTCGCCACCAACGCCACCCAGTTGCTCGATGATGGCAGCGATTGCGGCCACCCGAGTTTTGCCCCGAACGGCCAGATCGTGCTTTATTCTGCCGGGGGGCGCGGCGGTGAAGTGCTCAAAACGGTGTCGATTGACGGCCGCGTGCGATCCACCCTATCGCAGGCGGGCGTACAGGTGCGCGAACCCAGCTGGGGGCCCTGGACGCCGGATCGCTGAGGCTGCCCTCCACTGATAATTTCTCATTCCGCTTTGCTTTTTTCTCGTTTTTCTATTACTCGCTGCATCCACCCCTTTTTACCCACCCTGATCTGATCGGAGAAACTCGTGAACATGCGCACTACCCTGGTATTCACCGCACTCGCTGCCGCCCTGGCCCTTGGTGGCTGCGCGTCACCCGTGCCTGTCAAACAAGCGCCGGTTGAGTCCAAGGCGCCCACCGCTGTGGAAGGTGGCACCGCAGGCGCCAATGCGAACGGCGCTGGTCAGAACCAGGTCGCCGCGGTGCAGGCTCCTGCCGAGACCAACGCCGGCCCCGGCCCCAACGTGCCCAAGAGCGTGTATTTCGCGTTCAACAGCTACACGGTGGAAAGCCAGTACACCCCGGTGCTCAATGCCAACGCCACCTATCTCACGCAACACCCGCAGGCTCATGTGCAACTGCAAGGCAATACCGATGCCCGTGGCAGCCGCGAATACAACCTGGCGCTGGGCCAGAAGCGTGCAGATGCAGTGATGAAAGGCATGGAGCTGCTCGGCGTGAAGCCCGCGCAGATGGAAGCCATCAGCTACGGCAAGGAAAAGCCCAAGGCCCTGGGCAACACCGAGGCGGACTACGCCGAAAACCGTCGCGTTGACATCGTCTATCAACGATGAGCCGCTTCACTTTTTCGCAAGCCGCCCGCCCGCTGCGCCGTGTGCAGCAGGTACTGCCTGCGGCCTTGCTGGCCGCGGGGCTGGGCATGGGTCTGGCTGCGCCAGCCCATGCCGATATGTTCCCAGACAACGAGGCCCGGCGCGCCATTCTTGATCTGCGCGCCCAGGTGACGCAAAACCAGCAGGCCACGCAGAACCAGCTCGCGCAGCAGGCGCAGCAGATCCAGCAAATCCGCAACTCATTGCTTG
>CALBRU010000442.1 GCA_937927695.1 uncultured Thiomonas sp.
CACCGACACGGTTTCGGCGACGAACACCCCGCCCATGATGGCCAGCACAATTTCCTGGCGGACGATCACGGCGATAGTGCCCAAGGCGCCGCCCAGCGCCAGCGCGCCCACATCGCCCATGAACACCTGCGCCGGATAGGCGTTGAACCACAGAAACGCCAGCCCAGCGCCGACCATGGCGCCGACAAAGATCAGCAATTCCCCGGTGCCGGGAATGAAGGGAAACAGCAGGTATTTGGAATACACCGCGTTGCCCACCACATAGGCGAACACCCCCAGCGAGCTGCCGACCATGACTACGGGCATGATGGCCAGACCGTCGGCGCCGTCGGTGAGGTTGACCGCGTTGCTGCTGCCCACGATGACCAGATAGCTCAGCACGATGAAGCCGGTCACGCCCAGCGGATAGCTGACCGATTTGAAGAACGGCACGATGAGATCGGACGCTGGCGGCAGGGGCATGGTCATGCCGCTGCGCAGCCACTCCAAGAACAGATGCCAGACTGCCGCATTGCCCTTACCCGACACGGCGAAGGCCAGGTAGAACGCGGCGGCCACGCCGATGAGCGTCTGCCAGAAATACTTGTCGCGCGAGCGCATGCCGTTGGGGTCGCGATACACCACCTTGCGGTAATCGTCGGCCCAGCCGATGGCGCCGAAGCCCAGGGTCACCAGCAGCACCAGCCAAACGAAGCGGTTGCTCAGATCCATCCACAGCAGCGTGGACACGCCGATGGACAACAGGATGAGCACCCCGCCCATGGTGGGCGTGCCGGTCTTGATGAGGTGTGTCTGCGGCCCATCCTGCCGCACCGCCTGCCCGACCTTCATCGCGGTGAGTTTGCGGATGACTGCGGGGCCGGCGAGCAGGCCGATGAACAGGGCGGTGAGCGTGCTCATCACCGCGCGGAAGGTGATGTAGTTGAACACCCGGAAAAAGCCGAGTTCGGGCGATTGGGTCATCAGCCACAGGGCCAGGCTATGCAGCATGGTGCACCTCCTGCGTGGACGCGCCATTGCCGTTCGCCGCCAGAGCGGCGATGGCCTGCACCGCGCGCTCCATGCGCATGAAACGCGAGCCTTTGACCAGCACGGTGTCGAATTCGCGCAGCGCCGCGGCATCCAGGGTGAAGCCCATCAGGTCGGGCTGATGCTTTGCTGCCGCCAGGCCCGCCGCCTGTGCGGCCGCGACCGCCTGCGCCGACATGGCGCCGCAGGCCCACAGCGCCGCTACACCGCGCTGGGCCGCGTACGCCCCCACTTCGGCATGGAAGGCCGGGCCGTCGTCGCCGACTTCGCCCATATCGCCGAGCAGCAACAGACTGCGCCCGGGCAGCTCGGCCAACACGTCGATGGCGGCGCGCACCGAGTCGGGATTGGCGTTGTAGCTGTCGTCGATCAGCAGCAGCGTGTGCTCATCGGCGCAACGCAGACGCCGTGGCACCAGACGCCCGGCCACCGGCACGAACGTCTCTAGCCCACGGCAGATCGCATCCAGCGGAGCGCCTGCGGCCAAGGCCGCTGCGGTCGCCGCCAGCGCATTGCGCGCGTTGTGCCGCCCCAGCAGCTGCAGGCCGACTTCGGCATGGCCCGCCGGGGTGTGCAATTGCAGGCGCAACTGGCCCTGCCGATAAAACGCATGGCCGCTGACTTCAGCCTCCACGCCCGCCTCAGCCGCTTCGCGCAGGGCAAAGCGCAACACACGCCGACCGGCGGCCATAGCCACCCAGATCGCGGTCTGGGCGTCGTCTGCGGGAAACACCGCCACCCCGGTCTGCGGCAACGCCGCGAGCACCGCGCCGTTTTCGCGCGCGACTGCTTCGACGCTGTGCATGAATTCCTGATGCTCGCGCTGGGCGTTGTTCACCAGCGCCACGGTGGGCTCAGCCAGACTGGCAAGCCAGGCAATCTCGCCCGGATGGTTCATGCCGAGTTCCACCACGGCGGCCTGATGTTGCGGCCGCAAGCGCAGCAAGGTCAGTGGTACCCCGACTTCGTTGTTGAAGTTGCCCTGCGTCACCAGACGCCGGTCTTCGCCCTGCCACGCCGCCAGAATACTGGCGAGCATCTGCGTCACCGTGGTCTTGCCGTTGCTGCCGGTCACCGCGATCAACGGCAACGTCTGCTGCCGCCGCCAGCCTCGCGCCAACAGGCCCAATGCGCGCAGGCTGTCGGGCGCCTCGATGCCCAGCAGCCCGGAAGCGGCCACGCCTTGCTCGGCCAGCAACGCGCGCGCGCCAGCAGCCGCAGCTTGCGGCAGAAAGTCGTGCGCATCGAAGCGGGCGCCGCGCAAGGCGACGAACAGCGCGCCCGGCGTAAGTTTGCGGCTGTCGGTCTCGATGGCGCTCACCGCCACATCGGCCTCGCCGATAAGACTGGCCTCGGGCCCGATCCAGTCGCGCAGTTCGCCCAGGCTACAAAGCCCGGCGCCGCGCGCCGCCAGTGCCATGCGGGCATGGAAAACGTCGCTGAAGGCCTGCTTGTGACCGGCAATCTCTTGCGTGTTTTCGTGCCCCTTGCCTGCGATGAGCACCACGTCGTGCACAGCGGCGTGCGACAGGGTCTGGGCGATGGCGGCGGCCCGGTCTTCGATCAGCAAGGCTTGCGCGGGTTGCTGCAGACCGGCGAGCAGGTCTTGCAGGATGGCGCCCGGGGCTTCGCTGCGCGGGTTGTCGCTGGTGAGTACCACGCGGTCGGCGTGTGCCTCGGCGGCTTGCGCCATCAGCGGGCGTTTGCGCGCATCGCGGTCGCCGCCGGCGCCGAACACGCACCACAACTTGCCTTTGCGCTTGGCGGTGACAGGCCGCAGGGCTTGCAGCGCTTTGTCCAGCGCGTCGGGCGTGTGGGCGTAGTCGATCACCGCCAGCGGCGCACCGATGCCGCCCAGCATCTGCATGCGCCCCGGCACAGCGCGCACCGTGCGCAATGCACCGACAACGGCAGCGTCATCCAGCCCCGTGCTGTGCAGCAGCGCGGCGACCACCAGCAAATTTCGCAGGTTGAAAGCGCCCAGCACGGGCAGATCAAGCACGTGGCGGTGGTGGTGATGCACCAGAGTGAGACGCTGGCCGGTGGAAGCCTGCACCACATCTTCCGCACACCAGTCGGCCTTGGCGATCAGCGCGGTGGTTTGCACCTGCAAACCCCGGCTGCGGCAATCGGCGAGCAAGACGCTTGCGGCGTAGGGATCGTCAATATCCAACACAGCATGCTGCAGGCCCGGCCAGGCGAACATCGCCTGCTTGGCGCGCGCATAGGCCGCCATGTCGCCGTGGTAGTCGAGATGGTCTTGCGTCAGATTGGTGAATGCAGCCGCATGAAGGGCGCAACCTGCCAGCCGATGCTCGTCCAAACCGATGCTCGATGCCTCGATGGCGCACCAAAGCGCGCCTTGCTCGCGCAGCCGCGCCAGGATTGCCTGCAGGCGCACCGGGTCGGGCGTGGTGAATCCGGTGGGCTGCAACGCGTCCGGCCATCCGGCGCCCAGCGTGCCGACCACCCCGCAACGCTGCCCAGCCGCGTTCAGTGCCTGCGCCGTCCACAGGGCGCAGGAGGTCTTGCCATTGGTTCCGGTCACAGCCAGCAGCTTGACGGCCTCGGAAGGATGTCCGTACCAGGCCGCCGCAAGCGGCCCGGCCAGCACCTTGAGACCGTCAACAGCCAGAATGCGCGGATCGGTGAAGCCAAAATGCTGCGCGCCCTCGGCCTCGACCAGCGCGGCCGCTGCCCCCGCTGCCAAGGCCTGCGCGACGAACTGACGCGGATCGCGCGCCGCCCCCGGCCAGGCGACGAACACCTCGCCGGGCTGCAGGCTGCGGCTGTCGGCGCTCCACGGCGCATCGGCCGCAACGCCCAAGGCGCGCAACGCTTGCAGCACGGCATCGACCGCTTTCGACATGTGATTCATGCGCCTCCCTTCATCGCCCGGCCCGCCGGGAGTTGCAGGGCTTGCGCGGTTTGCGCGGGAACGAGATCGGGCTTGACCGGCAGATCGGGCCGTACCCCGAGAATGCGCAGTGCCTGCGGCACCACCGCACCGAATACCGGCGCCGCTACCTGACCGCCGAAATGCTTGCCGCCCGTCGGTTGATCGACCGAAACTGCCATCACCAGCACCGGATGGTGGATCGGCGCCAGCCCGACGAACTGCGCCCGGAACAGCTTTTTGTCGTACTTGCCATCCTTGGCAATCCAGGCGGTACCCGTCTTGCCGCCGGTGGAGTAGCCCGGCACGGCCGCCGCTGGCGCGGTGCCGCCGGGCTGCGTCACCAGCGCCAGCATGCCGCGCATTTCCCGCGCCACAGTGGGTGAGACGACTTGCACGCCTTCTGGCGCCTCATCGTGCTTGAACAGGGTGACCGGGAAAATGCGGCCACGGTCGGCGAAGATCAAATAAGCATGCGCCAGCTGCAGGGTGGAGATGCCCAGCCCGTAACCGAAACCCATGGTGATGCGGTCGATCGGGCGCCAACGTTTCATCGGCCGCATCAGCCCGCTGGTCGCACCGGGAAACTCGATCTGCGGACGTTGGCCGAAGCCCACAGCGGTATACATATTCCACTGCACCTGCGCCGGCATCTTGCTCACCACCTGCGAAGTGGCGACATTGCTCGAATACTGGATGACCTGGGGCAGTTCGATATTGCCGTTGTTGTCGTCATCGCAGATATTGGCACCGTAAAACTGCTGGCAGCCCGGCGCGGTATGGAACACCGTCGTCGGAGTGATGATGCCGGCCTGCAATGCTGCGCTCAGGGTGATGGGCTTGAGCACCGAGCCGGGTTCAAAGGCATCGGTCACGGCGTAGTTGCGGATGTCCGCCTCGGTCATGCGCTTGCGCGTATTCGGATCGAAGCTGGGGTAGTTGGCCATGGCCAGAATCTCGCCCGTTTTCGCATCGATCACCACCGCACTGCCGTTCTTGGCCTTGTTGTCCTCGACCGACTGCTTGAGCGCCTGGTAGGTGAGGTACTGGATCTTGCTGTCGATCGACAGGCGCACATCCTGCCCGTCCACCGGCGGCACGCCGCCCGACACATCCTCGATCACATTACCCAGTCGGTCTTTCACGACCTTGCGCACACCGGGGTGCCCGGCCAGCCGCGACTGCAGCGCCAGCTCCATGCCGTCCTGTCCCTGGCCTTCGATATTGGAGAAGCCGATGAGCTGCGCCGCCGCCGAGCCTTCCGGGTAGTAGCGTTTGTAGCTGGGCGATTCATAAATGCCCTTGATGCCCAGCGCCTTGACCTGCTTGGCCACGTCGATATCCACCTGCCGCTTGAGATAGACGAACTGTTTGTTGGAGTCGAGCCGACGCTGCAGATCGGTGGCGTTCAAGCCGAGCAGCCGGGCGAGTTGCTGCACCTTGTCGTTGCCCGACTCGACCTGCGTGGGATCGGCCCAGATGGTCTTGGCCGGGATGCTCGACGCCAGAATGTTGCCGTTGCGGTCGAGAATGCGGCCGCGCATCGCCGGCAGCTCGATGGTGCGCACAAAGCGCAGATCGCCCTGGTTCTGATAGAACTGCGTCGTCCACACCTGCACCCAGAAGGCGCGCAGACCCAGCGCCGCAAACGCTGCAAACAGCAGCCCCTTCACCAGCCAGGCGCGACCCGGCGGCAACTTCACATTCAGCAGCGGGCTCTTGCCATAGCTGGCTGCCGACTTGTGCGCACGCATGGCCGGATTCTTCATCGCCGCTCGCCTTTACTAGCCGGTTTCGGCTGAGACTGCGGCATGACGGGCAACGGCGGCAGGGTGGCCTCGCCTTCGTGCACGAAGATGGTGCGCGCGGCCGTGATGGGGCGCATGTCGAGCTGGGTGCGCGCGATTCTCTCGATGCGGCCCGGCGCGCTCATCGCGCGGTATTCCACCTGCAGGCGATCCTTGTCCATCTGCAACTGCTCGGCCCTTTGCTGCGCCACATCCAGCGCGGCAAACGTGCGCCTGCCCTGGTACTGCGCGCGCACCACCGACATGGCGCACAGCACCACGACAAACAGCAGCAGAAAGTTGATTCGGGTCATCGCGTGCTCCTCAGACCCGTTGTGCCACGCGCAGCATGGCCGAGCGCGACCGCGCATTGCCGCTGATTTCCGCCGCCGAAGGCCGCATCCGCACCACCTCCTTGAGTGTCGGCTGGAACTCGGCCGATACGCCGGGGACGAAGGGTTGGCGCCGATCGACCGCCGGTGCGCGGGCATGGCGGTGAATAAAGTGCTTGATCAGCGCGTCTTCCAGCGAATGAAAGCTGATCACGGCCAGCCGCCCCCCCGGCTTCAGGCAGTCGAGCACCTGGCTCAACGCCGTTTCGATTTGTGCAAGCTCGGCATTGACGTGAATCCGAAGAGCTTGAAACGTGCGGGTGGCCGGGTCCTGGCCCGGTTCACGACTCTTGACGGCACTGGCAACCAGTGCGGCGAGTTCGCCGCTGCGCGCGAGGGGCGCTCCGGCATCGCGGCGAGCCACAATCTTCTTTGCAATCTGGACAGCCGCCCGTTCGTCTCCATAATCCCTCAGCACGGTTGCAATTTCATCCACACTGGCCGTGGCCAGATACTCAGCGACGGTTTGCCCGCTGCTGGTGTCCATCCGCATATCCAAAGGACCGTCAGCGCGGAAACTGAAGCCGCGCTCGGGTTGATCGAGTTGCGGCGACGACACGCCCAGATCGAACAGCAGCCCATCGGCCTGCGCCACGCCCTGTTCGTGCAGCACCCGCGCAAACTCGGAGAAAGGCGCGTGTTTGATCACAAAGCGCGCATCGTGAATCTGGGCCGCGGCTTCGATGGCCTGCGGATCGCGGTCGATCGCAATCAGCCGCCCGGCGGGCGACAGCCGCCGCAGAATTTCCCGGCTGTGTCCGCCACGCCCGAAAGTCGCGTCGAGGTACACCCCGTCCGGGTTGGTAATGAGTTGGTCGACCGCCTCGTGCAGCAACACGGTGCGGTGCGCCGTTTCGGCGCTGGGCATGGGAGTGGTGTGGGGCATACACGGTCACAACACAATGTCGCGCACGGCATCGGGCATACCGGCCTCGACCACCGCTGCCTCTTGCGCCTGATGTTTGGCGCGATCCCAGATCTCGAAGTGACGACCCATGCCGATGAGATCGACCTCGCGCTCCAGACCGACGGCCTGCCGCAATTCGGGCGAAATCAGCACGCGCCCGGTGCCGTCCATTTCGGTTTCTGTGGCATGACCGAGATAGATGCGCTTCCAGCCCTGCGCCGACATGGGCAACTGCATCACCCGGTCGCGAAAACTCGTCCATTCATCGTCGGAAAACATCAGCAGACAACCGTCGGGGCTCTTGGTCAGCGTGAGTCGCCCCTGCGAGCGCGCCATCAGCAGATCACGATGCCGGGCAGGCACGGTCATGCGACCTTTGCCGTCCAGAGTGAGTGCCGAAATGCCAATAAACATGAAGTCGCCCGCGGTTGCCGTGCTGCAGTGGGGCCGGTGAAATTACGCAGCGCTCTGCACTATTCCCCACTTTTTTGCACTATTCGCCACTTTAGGGGATCGCGACATCTGCGGTCAAGCCTGAAACACTGAAATTTCTTTTACAAAACAAGGACTTAGATACTGTTTATGGAACCAGTAAATGAGCATGTTTCTCATA
>CALBRU010000443.1 GCA_937927695.1 uncultured Thiomonas sp.
GACGAAAGGCGTTTGCGCGGGCAGATTCATGCCGCGCTGGCGCAACTGTTCGAGGGCATCGAGCGCGAAGACCAGGCACAGCGCCATTGGCGCGAGGCGGCGATGGATCTCTCCGCCCTCGATCTGCCGGGCAAGGCCAACGAACGGATCTGAAGCGGCCCAAGCTGCCCGCCGCTGATTTCCGCTGACACTTTCAGGAGACTTCCATGTCCTACCTCACGATCGACCAGGTGATCGGCAACACCCCGCTGGTGCAGTTGCAGCGCATCCCCGGCGCCGACAATGCGCGCCGCGGCAACGTGATCCTGGGCAAGCTCGAAGGCAACAACCCGGCCGGATCGGTGAAAGACCGGGCGGCGATTTCCATGATTCGCCATGCGCAGGAGCGCGGCGCCATCAAACCCGGCGACACGCTGATCGAGGCCACCTCGGGCAATACCGGCATCGCCCTGGCAATGGCCGCAGCCATTCTGGGCTATCGCATGGTGCTCATCATGCCCGAAGACCTCAGCATCGAGCGCGCCCAGACCATGAAGGCCTTTGGCGCCGAGCTGTTGCTCACACCCAAGAGCGGCGGCATGGAATATGCGCGCGATCTGGCCGAGCAGATGCAGCGCGATGGCAAGGGGCTCGTGCTCGATCAGTTCGCCAATGCCGACAATCCGCGGGCGCATTTCGAGACCACCGGCCCCGAGATCTGGCGCGACACCGAGGGGCGCATCACCCACTTCGTCAGCGCCATGGGCACGACGGGCACCATCACCGGGGTGTCGCACTTTCTCAAGGAGCAGAACCCGGCGGTGCAGATCATCGGCGCGCAGCCGGAGGAAGGCTCGCGCATTCCCGGCATCCGTAAATGGCCGCAGGAATACCTGCCCAAGATCTACGAGCCGCAGCGGGTGGACCGGCTGGAGTATGTCAGCCAGGCCGCGGCGGAGAACATGGCACGCAAGCTCGCACGCGAGGAGGGGCTGTTTTGCGGCATCAGTGCGGCAGGCGCCTGCGAAGTGGCGCTGCGCATCGCCCGCGAAGTGGAAAACGCCACCATCGTTTTCGTGGTCTGTGATCGCGGCGACCGCTATCTGAGCACCGGGGTGTTTCCGGCTTGACGTTCAGCTTTGAGGTGCAGCGTGACTCGCCGCGCTGATTGGACTGGCGGGAACCTGTGCGATGTCCTGATCGGGCACGCTGTAGGCCCCGGGTGCGAAGACATGGCTGTAGCCCATGTAAAAGCCGACAGCCAAGCAGACAATGAACAGAATTCCAAGCACGGTCAGATAGGTTTTGGTTGCCATGATGCGTCAGAAAGAAGAGAGGTCTGTCGGGTCCATGCAGACATTCGCACAGACTGATTTTGTTTTGAACATTAGCCATCCAATCGCCGCAGGCAAGCCGGATTCACCAAACGTCACAAGCCATACGTCCTGACAGGGCGGCGTACCTTTCGTAAGCCTCTCATGCCCCCTTCTCTCACGCCCCCTTCGCAGAACGCTTCGCTCAATCAGGGCATCACCCTGGCTCTCGCCGCCGCCTTGTTGTTCGGCGCGAGCACGCCGCTGGCCAAGCTGCTGCTGGCTGACACCAGCCCGTGGTTGCTGGCGGCCTTGCTGTATCTGGGCTCGGGGATCGGCCTGGCCGCCTGGCGGGCGCTGCGCGCCGTGCGCAGTGGCGAGGCGACTTCGTCCCATTTGCAAGCCGGTGAGTGGCCCTGGCTGGCCGCTGCGATTTTCAGCGGCGGTGTGGCGGCGCCGGTGCTGCTGATGTTCGGCCTCTCACACATGCCAGCCGCGGGGGCCTCGCTGCTGCTCAATCTGGAGAGCGTGCTCACGGCCTTGCTGGCCTGGTTTGTGTTCCGTGAAAACTTCGATCGCCGCATCGCCCTGGGCATGGTGGCCATTGTTCTGGGCAGTGTGGTGCTGAACTGGCCCGGCCAGGAGGTGAGGTTGGACTGGAGCAGTCTGTGGCCGGGGCTGGCGGTGATCGGCGCCTGCCTGGGCTGGGCGCTCGACAACAACTTCACGCGCAAAGTCGCCTTGGCCGATGCCGGTTTTATCGCCATGAGCAAGGGGCTCATCGCCGGGGCGGTCAACCTGCTGCTGGCGCTGCTGGTCGGCGCGCAATGGCCCGCGCTGCCAGTCGTGCTGGCGGCAGGCGCGCTCGGCTTTGCCAGCTACGGCGTCAGTCTGGTGCTGTTCGTATTGGCGCTGCGGCATCTGGGCACGGCGCGCACGGGAGCGTATTTCGCCGTGGCGCCGTTTTTCGGCGCCGCGCTGGCCGTGCTTTTGCTCGGCGAAGCCCTCACTCTGGGACTGGTGCTGGCGGGTGGGCTGATGGCGCTGGGCGTCTGGCTGCACGTCAGCGAACGCCATGCGCATACGCACGACCACCAGGCGATGCACCATAGTCATCGCCATGTCCACGGTGGGCC
>CALBRU010000444.1 GCA_937927695.1 uncultured Thiomonas sp.
TCCCCCACGACGACGTGGTGCTGCCCGAGGAGGTGCAAGGTCTGCGCGCCTTCGGCTCGGAGACCGAGACCGAGGCGGTCGCCGGGGTTATCGCGCGCCATCTGGAGACCATGCGCAACAAGCATGCCATCACCCTGGAGCATCTGCGCATGGGGGCGCTCAAGGGGATGATCCTCGATGCCGATGGCAGCACGATCTACAACCTGTTTAGCGAGTTCGGCCTCAGCCAGACCACGATCGCCTACGCGCTGGGCACGGACACGACGAATGTGAAGGCCAAGGTCATGGACACGCTCGCAGCCATCGAAGACGCGCTGCTGGGCGAGTTCTCCACCGGCGTGCACGTGCTCTGTTCGCCGGAGTTCTTCGCCGCGCTCACCGGCCACAAGAACGTCAAGGAGGCCTATGTGATGTGGCAGAACGGCGCCATGCTCATCAACGACGTGCGCCGGGGCTTTATGTTCGGAGGCGTCACCTTCGAGGAGTATCGCGGCAAGGCCACCGACGCCAGCGGTACGGTGCGCCGCTTCATCGCCGCGGGCGAAGCGCACGCCTTCCCGCTGGGCACGGTCGATACCTTCGCCACCTACTTCGCGCCTGCGGACTTCAACGAAACCGCCAATACGCTGGGCCAGCCGCTTTACGCCAAGCAGGAGCCGCGCAAGTTCGACCGGGGTACCGATCTGCACACCCAGTCCAACCCGCTGCCGATGTGCCACCGCCCGGGCGTGCTGGTCAAGCTCACGCTGTGATGCGCGTCGAAGACCTGTACGACGCGGCGCAAGCCAGCGGGTTTCTCAAGCCGGTGCAAGTGGGCGCAGCGCTCGTCTGGTGTGGATTTCGTGCGCCGGACGATACCGTGCTCGATGGCCTGTCGCTCTCGCGCGACTACGCCATCGAGTATCCGTCCAGCCGACTTCAGCTCTCGCCCGGCGATGTGTTGAGCATCGAAGGCGGTACCTACCGGGTCCGTGAAGTTGCCGCGCAGCATGACGGCAGCGAGATGCGTGCCTTGTTGAGCAAGACGCAATGAACAGCCTGCGCGAACGCATTACCCGCGAAGTGTTGGCGCGCATCGCCAGCGCGGTGGCGCCTGTGCCCGTGCTGCGGCAGCCCGTCACGCCGCAGGCCCGCGAGGCCTCGCCCTTTGTGGCCGTGACCGCCGAGTCTGACAAGCAAGTGCAGCGCTCCAATCTGGTCGAACAGCGTGCACTGATCGTGCGTTTGTCTGCCGTGTCGCGTAATGCCGACGATCCTTGGAGCGAGGCCGACGCCCTGCTGTGCAAGGCACACGCCACACTGATGACCGACCTCACTCTGGGCGGTCTGGCGCTTGCCGTGCAGCAACAGGACGTCGATTTCGCTGCCGAAGACGCCGACGCGCAGGCCGTGGCGATCCCGGCGGCCTATGCGGTCACTTATCGCATCCGTGTTTCTGATCTCACCCAAGGAGGCTAACCATGTCCCGTATCACCCTGATCCAGCCGCATACCCACGGCGGCGTGTATCACCCACCAGGCGAGGCCATCGAGGTCGATGACTTCTCCGCGCAATGGCTGATCAACAACGGCGTCGCCCGTGCGGCCACCGTCGATGCACCCAAGCCAGAAAGCCGCGCGGCTCAGCCCGCTGAGAAGCGCACCGATTCCCCCCAAGCCAAGGAGTAAACCATGAGTTACTACGCATCCTTCCAGGGCCGCACCTTTCTGTCCAAACGCGACGCCCAGGGTCTTCCCATCGAGACCTACGAGCCGGGCAACGCCACCGCGCTGTCGCTGTCGCTCAAGACCGACGTGCTCGAGCATTACGAGAGCATGAGCGGCAACCGCTCGCTCGATCTGCGCATGATCAAGCAGAAGTCCGCCTCCGTCACCCTCACGGTTGAGGAGTTCACCACCGACAACCTGGCACTGGCGCTGTACGGCAGTATCGTGCAGCAGACCACCGGTACGGTCACCGCAGAACCCATCACGGGCACCACCCCGACCATCGGCCCGGTGTTCCTGGCGCATCAGAGCGTCAGCAACTTGGTGCTGACCGATAGCGCCGCCACCCCGACGACGCTGGTCGATGGCACGCACTACACGGCAGACCTCCGCTTTGGCCGGGTGCACCTGCTGAACGTCACCGGTCTGACCGGCCCAATCAAGGCGGCGGACAGCTATGGCGCGGTGAGCAACGTGGGCATCTTCCCCCAGCCTCTGCCCGAACGTCATCTGCGCTTTGAGGGCGTCAACACCGCCGCAGGCAACCAGCCGGTGCTGCTCGAGCTCTACCGCGTGGCGTTGGACCCTCTGAAGCAGCTCGATTTCATCTCCGAAGACCTCAACAAATTCGAGCTGGAAGGCAGTCTACTGGCCGACTCTACGAAGCCCATCGATGCCGTGCTCGGGCAGTTCGGGCGCATCGTGCAGATCGGAGCCTGAGCATGGAACTGTCCCTGACCGTAGCCGGTCGCGACCTCACACTCACCCCGGTGCGCCTGGGGCAACTGCCCGCCTTCGTGCGGGCGGTAGAGCCCTTTGCCAAGCAGATCGCAGGTGGGCAGTTCGACCCCATCGAATTGCTGGCCGACCATGGCGCGAATGTCATTCGCGCGCTCGAAGTCGCCACCGGCCAGCCGCGCGAATGGGTCGAGTCGCTCGAACTCGATGAGGCCATCCGCCTGGCCAGCGCGGTGCTGGAGGTCAACGCCGATTTTTTTACCCACCGCGTGCTGCCCGCACTGAACACCGCGCTGACCGCACTGCCGCAGGGATCGACGACGCCGCCCTCCACGATTGGATCATCGACCTGACCGGCGCCGGAATCGCTTATGCCGATGCGCTTGCTCTGCCCTGGACGCTGGCGCGCGATCTGCGCCTGGCTGTTTTGCGTCAGCGCGCCAGACAGATCATCGAACACGCCAGCGCCGTACGCGCCGCCGCCCTGCCCGGCAAAGACTGGGTGAAGTGGTGCGACTCTCTTGGAACGTCCTGATAT
>CALBRU010000445.1 GCA_937927695.1 uncultured Thiomonas sp.
ATCAACGGCCTGCTGCGTAACACCGATGCCACCTTGCTGTTGGCCGATTTCGGCTTCAGCCAGCGGCCTTCGTTTTTCAGTGAATTCAGCGAACGGCTGGGCAACAAATGGCTGCCTAAATCGCCCGAGACGCGCGATCTTGCCGTGCTGTTCGCCCTGTTTTTTCCGCAGGCGCACGATGCCGTCTGGCTCGAAGCGCTTGATGCCGACACCCTCGCACGCCTGCACGAATTGCTGGCCACGCCCGAGAGCGAAGCCGAAAAGACTGCCAGCGCGCAGCTCTGGCGCACCGCCCTGCTCGATGCGCTGACCTATACCGTCAGCCAGATCCGCGCCACCGGCTTCTCGCCCGATCTGCGCTCGCGTATGCGCAACAGCAGCCCACTGGCGGGCGAGGTCGAAGCCCCGTTCAAGCAGCTGGCCGCGCAGTATGAAACGGTACAGACGCTGCTGGCGCAGCAGCCCCCCGGCGACGAAGAGGCGCTGCGGCAGTCGCTCACCCTGCTTCGCGCCGGGTTGGAAGCCTGTCGCCAGCAGGCCGATTCGGTCACTGCGCATCTGGAAGACCATGGCACCTCGGTCAGCCTGGTCTATGTGCTGCACCAGTTGCATCAGCGCATCGACCGCGCCGAGGCGCTGCTCAATTGCCTGGTGGGCGACACCCCGGCGCGCGACACTGCCCATCTGTTCGCCAATTTCGTGCGCCTGAACGCCCAACGCCGCAGCCTGCGCGCCTTGTGGCGGCACAACACCGCGCTGCTGGCGGAAAAAATGGCCGAACGCCACGCCGAGACGGGCGAGCACTACATCACCCGCGACCGCCGGGAATACCGCGCCATGCTCGGCGCGGCGATGGGCGGCGGGCTGATCATGGGGTTCACCACCTGGATCAAGATCGGCATTCTCGGCCTGAAAACCGCGCTGTTCTGGACCGGCCTGCTCGTCGGACTGAACTACGCGGTGAGCTTTGTCATCGTGCAATTGCTGCACTGGACCATCGCCACCAAACAACCGGCGATGACCGCACCGGCCATGGCCGACAAGCTCGGCGAGCTGTCCAAACCCGGCGGGGTGGAGCGATTCGTTGACGAAGTCGCCAACCTCACGCGCTCGCAGTCGGCCGGGGTGTTCGGCAACGTGCTGCTGGTCATGCCGGTGGCACTGCTGCTTGGCCTGGGTGGGCTAGCCGTGTTCGGGCCGCAGTTTCTGCCCGTGCCCAAGGCGGAGCACGAGCTGGAATCGTTGTCGCTGCTAGGCCCTACGCCGCTGTTTGCCGCGTTTACCGGGGTGCTGCTGTTCCTCTCCAGTGTGATTGCAGGCTGGGCGGAGAACGCCTTCGTGCTGCACCGGATCGACAGCGCCATCGCCTGGAATCCGCGCATCCGGCGTCGCCTGGGCGCGCAGCGCGCAGCGCGCTGGGCCGCCTGGTGGCGTCGCAATATCGGCGTGATGGCGGGCAATGTGTCCCTCGGCCTGCTGCTCGGACTGACGCCGGAGTTCTTCCGCATTTTCGGCCTCGACCTGCAAGTGCGGCACGTCACGCTGTCATCGGGTCTGTTTGGCGCGGCCTGCGCCAGCCTGGGGCCCGCGGTCGTGAACGATCCGGCGTTCTGGTGGGCGCTGGCGGGCATTGCCGTCGACGGCGTGCTCAACGTCGGCGTGAGTTTCTATCTGGCCTACCGTCTGGCCTTGCGCGCCCGGGGCATTCAGGTGAAGGAGCGCCGCGCCATCTACACCAGCATTGCCCGTCGGCTGTGGCGCAGACCCTGGACGTTCATCCTGCCACCGCGACACGCTGCGGCCAGCGCACACGGCTGAGCATGACTTTGTTATCGCACCGACCGGGGTTGATGGGCCACGTTCGCACCGCCCTGCTCTGCCTGCTGGGGCTGGCGCTGGCGTCCTGCGCCACGCCGCCCACGCCGCCGACATCGAAGCCCACGACCCTGCCGCCCACTTCAGCGCCGACGGCGCCTTGGCCTGTAACCCCGCCGGGTACTGCCGCCGCGCTTACCGGCCCCGGCGTGCGGCTGCAGCCCGCGCAGTGGGCCGATTTACCCGGCTGGCCACAAGACGATTTCAGCGGCGTCTGGCAGGCCTTCCGCCGCGACTGCGGCGCACGCCTGCCCAGCGCACTGGCGGCGGTGTGCCGACGCGCGGCGTCCGTGCCGGCAGACGACTCGCAGGCGCAACGGGCGTTCATCGAGGCCGAGTTCGCGCCGTGGCAAATCACCGCCTCGGGCAAACCGGACCAAGAGAACAAAGGGTTGATCACCGGCTACTACGAGCCGGTGCTGCACGGCTCGCTCACCCGCGTCTGGCCCTATGTGGTGCCGGTCTGGGGGCTGCCCGCCGACCTCGTGCCGCGAGCGCCGGGCGCCGATGGCGTCAGCGGCGGCCGGGTGGCCTGGGTGGACGGGCAGCAGCGCGTGCTGCCCTACTGGAGCCGGGCGCAGATTCAGTCCGACCCCGCGCTACAGGCCGCGCTGGACCGTCACACCGTGGTCTGGCTCGACAGCGCGGTGGACGGCTTGTTCCTGCAGGTGCAAGGCTCCGGCCTCGTGCGTCTGCCCAGCGGCCAGACCTTGCGGCTGAGCTACGCCGGCACCAACGGCTGGCCCTACCAATCGGTCGGCCGCTGGCTGCTCGACACCGGGCGGATAAAAGGCACGATCACCATGTCCATCATCCGCGCCTGGGCGCAGATGCACCCAGCTGAAGTGCC
>CALBRU010000446.1 GCA_937927695.1 uncultured Thiomonas sp.
GCTTGCGGATGGCGCAGCACCAGGACCGTCAACTCAAAGTAATGCGTGGCGAACAGGGTGAGGCTGCGGTTGCGGTCGTGCAACTGCGCCGCAATGGCCGCGGCCAGCGCGAGGCCGTCGAAGGTGGAGGTGCCGCGCCCAACTTCGTCCATCAACACCAGGCTGCGCGGTGTGGCTTGGCGCAGAATCGCCGCGGTTTCGGCCATTTCGACCATGAAGGTCGATTGCCCGCCAGCCAGATCGTCGGAGGCGCCGATGCGGGTGAAAATCGCGTCAAGCGGGCCGATGCGAGCGCTGCGGGCCGGGACATAACTGCCGAGGTAGGCGAGCAGAGCGATCAGCGCGGTCTGCCGCATATAAGTGGATTTGCCGCCCATGTTCGGCCCGGTGAGAATGAGCAGGCGACGCTGTTCGTCGAGTTGGCAATCGTTGGGAATGAAGCGGTCAACCCGGCTCTCGATGACCGGATGACGGCCGCCCACGATGTCGATGCCCGGCGCCTCGACGAACTCGGGGCAGACCCAGCCGAAGGTATTCGCGCGCTCGGCCAGGGCGGCCAGGGTGTCGAGCAGGGCGACGGCCTGCGCGGCGCGGCGGATATCGGCCAGCGTGGGCTGCAGCGCTTCGACGACGCCCTCGAACAAGACTTTCTCGCGCGCCAGTGCGCGATCTTGCGCGGAAAGTGCCTTATCCTCAAAAGCCTTGAGTTCCGGGGTGATGTAGCGCTCGGCGCCTTTGAGCGTCTGGCGGCGACGGTAGTCGTCGGGCACTTTGTCGGTCTGGCCGTGGGTGACTTCGATAAAAAACCCGTGAACCTTGTTGTATTGCACCCGCAGGTTGGCGATGCCGGTGCGCGCGCGCTCGCGCTGTTCCAGCTCCATGAGAAAGCTGCCGCAGTCGGTGTCGATGGCGCGGAGTTCGTCGAGTTCGGCATCGAAGTCGGCGGCGATCACTCCGCCATCGCGCAGATTCAGCGCGGGTTCGGCCGCGATGGCGCGTTGCAGCAAGGCGGCGGGTTCGGGCGGTAAATCAAGCTGCGCATCGATGTTTTGCAGCAAGGCGCAGCGCTCAAAACCGGCGGCCTGGCGACGCAGTGCAGGCAGGCGCTGCAGGCCGTCGCGCAACGCCGAAAGTTCGCGCGGCTTGGCCTGCTTCAGCGCGATGCGCGCGGCAATGCGCTCCAGATCGGCCACGCCGCGCAGGTTGCTGCGCAACGCCGCCAAGTCGCCGTCGATCAGCGCCTGCAAAGCGGCGTGGCGCGCGCGGGCGACGTTGGCGTCACGCGGTGGCGCCTGCAGCCAGTCGCGCAGCAGGCGGCTGCCCGCCGCGGTCTGGCAACTGTCGAGATGGGAAAACAGCGTGGGGCTGTCTTCACCGCGCAGGGGTTGCAGAATCTCCAGATTTCGGCGGGCCACGGCGTCCAGCCGCAGACTGTGTTCGGCCCGCTCGACGCGCAGATCGGCCAGCAGGGGCAATGTACCGCCCTGCGTCTGCTCGGCGTAGGTCAACAGGGCGGCAGCGGCGGCGTGTGCCGCGCCCAGGGCTTGCGCGCCGAACCCGTCGAGATGCGCCACCTGCAACTGCGCGCAGAGCTTGCGCAGACCGAGCGCGGCGTCGAAATGCCATTCTGGCCGCTCGGTCGTGTAGGGCCACTGGGTTTCGTCCGGCAGGCTTTGGTGTTGCGGCCACAGCACCTCGGCGGGCGCGATGCGTGCCAGCCAGTCGGGCAGGGCAGCCGCTTCGCACTGCGCCAGGGTGAGGCCACCGCCGGTCAGCGCCATCCACGCCAGTCCCCATTCGCCACGCGCCGTTTTCGGCGGCGCAATGGCCAGCAGAATGGCGTCGCGCTTGTCGTCGAGCAGCGTCTGTTCGGTGAGCGTGCCCGGTGTGACCACCCGCACCACACGGCGTTCGACCAGCCCCTTGGCCTGCGCCGGATCGCCGATCTGCTCACAGATCGCCGCCGACTCGCCGAGCTTGACGAGCTTGGCCAGATAGCCATCGAGCGCTTGCGCCGGCACACCAGCCATGATGACCGGCTCGCCCGCCGACTGACCGCGCCGGGTCAGCGTGATGTCGAGCAGCCGCGCGGCCTTCTCTGCGTCGTCATAAAACAGTTCGTAGAAATCGCCCATGCGACACAACAGCAGCGTGCCGGGATGCTCCGCCTTCATGCGCAGGTATTGCTGCATCAGCGGGGTGTGCGCGGAAATGCTACTCAATTGATTCCCTTGATGAAATTTTTTAAGTTATTGTTGATAAAAGGTTTTTTCAGTAAATCGGGCGTGTGGCGAGAGTCTGAGAATCGGAACATCGCCCTGCGACACACCTCTGCATTAATGATTTAGGCGTAGCTTTTTGGGCGTTGATAAAAAAGTTACGCCAAAAATTTCGCCTTCCAGAAAAAACTTACGTTGACCTCTTTGCCAATTATGGAATTTGGCGCGCGCGCTGCTCATATGTTCTTTCCGGGGGAGCGCATGACGCCGGCACCGGGCAAATGCCAGAGCCCAACGGTACGCGATGTTTGCGATATCTATCTGAACGGGCGCATCAAGAATCGAGCCGAAAAGGGGAGGGTGGAGATTCGTCGGACGTTCGAAACGATGCTTGCATTGCCGACCAAGATGCCGCCACAGTCACCTGCAAGATCGCATTCGCTCATCTCAGCGATTCGAACACATCCCAGTGCAGGCGGCGATCCTGCAAGGAATTGGGGGCGGCCTGGGACTACCGCTCGGATTCCGGCGATCTTCCGGAGATCACGCCAAATGGGTGGCGTTCGGTGCTCTGCAGCAAACTCAAGTCCAAAGGGCGCGCGAACCTGGTCGATGAGTCGCAAGGGCAACTGCTGGGATCATGCGCCGACCGAGAGCCTGTGGATCAGCCCGATGAGGCTCGAAGCAAACTGGCACGCAGGCCAGAGAAAACAAGCCGCGTAACCAGGTGGCTACGGACTACGTCGAACAGGGGCAAGGTCACTGCTTCCCAGCTCACCCCGCGCAGCACGGCAGTTGCGTCACATCCTTGGTGAAGGTCTGGGCGGCCAGCTTCAGGCCTTCGACCATGGTCAGGTAGGGGAACAACTGATCGGCCAGTTGCTGCACCGTCATGCGGTTGCGAATGGCGAGTGCGGCCGTCTGGATGAGTTCGCCTGCTTCTGCGGCCACCGCCTGGACGCCGAGCAGGCGCCCGGTGCGGGCCTCGGCGACCAGCTTGATGAAGCCGCGCGTGTCGAAGTTGGCCAGGGCTCGGGGCACGTTCTCCAGGCTCAGCGTACGGCTTTCGGTCTGGATGTTTTGACGCTGTGCCTGCGCCTCGGTCAGCCCCACCGTGGCCACTTGCGGGTCGGTGAACACCACGGCCGGCATGGCCGAGAGGTCGAGCATCGCCTGGCCGCCGGTCATGTTGACGGCGGCTCGCGTGCCCCCGGCAGCGGCCACATAGACGAATTGCGGCTGATTGGTGCAGTCGCCTGCGGCGTAAATGTGCGGCACATTGGTGCGCAAATGATCATCGACCACGATGGCGCCATGCGCATCGCATTGCACGCCTGCAGCGTGCAGATCGAGTGCCGCGGTGTTGGGCGCACGGCCCGTGGCCACCAACAGGCGCTCGGCGCGGATTTCGCCCTGGTTCGTGGTCAGCGCGAAACAGCCGTCGGCGTAGGCCACCGCGCCGACCTGGATGTGGGTCAGCACCGTGAGGCCCTCTTCGCGCAGCGCGCCGGTCAATGCCTTGCCGATGGCCGGATCGCCGCGCGACAGCAGGGTGTTGCGCGCAAGCAGGGTGACCTGGCTGCCCAGGCGGGAGTAGGCCTGGGCCAGCTCCAGCGCGACGACTGAGGAGCCGATGACAGCCAGGCGCGGCGAAATCGTGTCGGCCTCCAGCGCCTCGGTCGAAGTCCAGTACGGCGTGTCCTTCAGTCCCGCAATCGGAGGAAGGGACGGGCTGGCGCCGGTGGCGATGAGGCAGCGGTCGAAACCCACCTGGCGCGTGCTGCCGTCGTGCAGGGTCACGGCCAGCGTTCGGGCGTCCTGAAACCGGGCGGTGCCGCGCAGGGTGGCGATGGCGGGTTGACCCTCGAAAATGCTTTCATACTTGGCGCGGCGCAGCTCATCGACGCGCGCCTGCTGCTGCGCGAGCAGTCTGTCGCGCAGGATGGCGGGCGAACTCGGCGGGATACCCGCGTCGAACGGGCTGTGGCGGCGCAACTGGGCGATGTGCGCTGCGCGGATCATGATCTTGGACGGCACGCAGCCGACGTTGACGCAGGTGCCGCCGATCACCCCGCGTTCGATCAGCGTGATTTGCGCACCGCGGTCGGCCACCTTGATCGCCGCAGCCATCGCCGCGCCGCCGCTGCCGATGACGGCAATGCGCAGACCGCTGGCGTCAGCGCGGGTAGCGCAGGTAGGGCGGGTAGAACGCGCCGATTCGGTTGAACCGTGCGACGGCGTCGGCGCGCGATCCGCCTGCTTCGCCGCGTAGCCCGCCTTGGCCACGGCCGCAGCCATCATGAGGATTCCTTTCAATTCAATAAAACAGGGGAGCGACATAGGGAAACGACAGCGCCACGATGATCAGTGCGGCGACGATCCAGAACAGCAGCCGGTAAGTGGCGTTGACCTGGGGAATGGCGCAGACCTCGCCCGGTTTGCAGGCTGCAGGCGCTCTGTACACGCGGCGCCAGGCGAAGACAAGGCGATGAGGGCTACACCGATGAAAATCGGTCGATACGGTTCAAGCAGGGTGAGGTTGCCAATCCACGCGCCGCTGATCCCCAGCGACAGCAGGATCAGCGGGCCCAGGCAACAGGTCGAGGCCAGGATGGCCGCGAGCCCGCCGGCAAACAGAGCGGCGCGCCCGGTGGGCGAGTGTGGTGGTCTGGATTGCGACATGCAGAAACTCCAGGGAGTTGACGATGTCGGTACTGTAGAGCCGTACCAAAGTACGGAGTCAAGCAGCATCGCGCCTTGGTTGACAAGGCGGCATGGCCTTTGCCGTTCAGCCGGCGCACGGCTGCCTGAACCTCGCTGCTCAAGGAGCGTGAACCTCGCCGTGGAGGGCGTCGATCAGGGGGCAGGACATGGAGCCATCGCTGCAGGCGCAGGCGCGAATCATCTCGGCCAGCGCCGCCTCGATACGCCTGAGGTTGTCAAGCTTGGTGCGCACGTCGCGGAGCTTGCGCTCACCAAGTTCACGCGCCTGGTCGCAGTGCATGCCGTCATCGAGCTGCAGCAGACCGGCAATCTCGTCGAGGCTGAAGCCCAGACCTTGGGCCGATTTGATGAAACGCAGGCGGGCAACGTCACCGGGCCCGTAATGACGGAAGCTTCCCTGGGGTCGCTCGGGTTCGCCCAGCAAGCCTTTGCGCTGGTAGAACCGGATGGTTTCGACGTTGACACCGCCCGCCTTGGCGACGGCGCCGATGGTCAAGCCATTTGAATTGAGTTGCATCGTCTCGGCTCCGATTTGGGGCTGCAAATTCCTGCGCGACGGGACGAACTGCCGATCGGCGCCAAGCATCTCGATCGACAACCCCCTCCTGCCATTAGGTTAGCGCAGCTTGCGCGACTGATGATTTGCGCCCCATGCCGCTAGGCGGCTGCCGCGACTGAGCCATGGCAAACGATCTGAGCGCACGCTCAGGTTTGCATTCGGCACGTTCCAGTCGGCTCAAAGCAGATCCGGCGCATGGTTCAGATTGGCGTCGGCGCCAACAGCTCCGATTTAAATGGCAGGCATTGATCGCCACGCCTTCTACGTGCGATCGCTTGAGGCTTTTGCGATCGTTGCGACTGGAGAGCTGCGCCCCTACGCGCTGCGTCATTCTCAAAAAGGGGTGTGGTTCTGAGGGGCGAATGACTCCTAACCTCATATGCCGATCGGCTGTTGATTCAGACCCTCGATTCGGCCATGATGCGCACTACGATCTTGCCCTTAGCCTCGCGCTGGCTGAGCCGCAGAAGGGCTTGTGTGGCCTGATCCAAACCCAGCTGTTCCGTGATTTCCGGGCGCACACTTCCAGCCGCAAACCACTGCAGCAATTGCCGCACGTTGGCGGCATGCTGCCTTGGGTTGCGCTGCACGGCCTCGCCCCAGTACACACCGAGAATCTGACGCTCCTTC
>CALBRU010000447.1 GCA_937927695.1 uncultured Thiomonas sp.
TGAAAAACGCCACCTTGGAGTTGGCCAGATCGTTGTACGAATTGGTCATGGCGCCGTAGCCCCAGGTGTTGGCGACACCGGCGACGGTGGTGGAATGGCAGATGCGCGCCTGGTGATCGCAGTTGTTCGTGCCCCAGAAGGAGACCCACTTGCGCAGCAGATAGGCTTGCTCATTACTGTGCTTGCTCGAACCGACGACAAACAGCGCGTCCGGCCCGCTTTCCTTACGAATCTCCAGTAGGCGGTCGGTGATTTCCTGCAGCGCCTGATCCCAGGAGATGCGCTGATACTTGCCGTCCACCAGCTTCATCGGATAGCGCAGACGGTGATCACCGCGGCCATGATCGCGCAGCGCAGCGCCTTTGGCGCAGTGTGCGCCCAGGTTGAGCGGCGATTCGAACACCGGGTTCTGCCGCACCCACACCCCGTTTTCCACCATGGCGTCCGAGGCGCAGCCGACCGAACAGTGCGTGCAGACCGTGCGCCGGGTCACGACATCCTTGCTCCCGGCCGAACCCGGCGCTGGCGTATCGGCCGCGTCGGCCTTCTTCACCAAGTGCAGCTGCGAGCCGATCAAACCCGCTCCGAGCCCCAGCCCCACCCCAATGCCGGAGCGCCGCAGAAAAGCACGACGGTCGATGGTCGGCAAGGCCCGGTTCAGGCTGCGCTTGAGCTGATCGACCCAGAGGGTCGAGGTGTCCGGGGACATACCTTGGGTGTCCTTGCTTTCGGAACGACGAGTTAGCAGCATGTCTTCACTCCATTGTGATGCGTGGGAGCAGGTGGCGCGGCGGGCGAAACCCTGGCCTCAAAGGTTTGCAAGTGGCGCCGCGCGGCAGATCGTATAGGTCGCATTTGCCTGGCATTCAAAGCCGGGTGGTGCGGTAGTAGGCACGAATGTGCTCGGTCAGGTGGTAGCCCGTCTGTTGCGTGGCGTCAACCTTGGGCTCTGCTGCCGTCTTGGTCAAGACCGGCTGCGCCATGGCATCCGCCCTTGCAACACTTGCGCCAAAAACCGCCGCCGCTACGCCGCTCATTCCTTGCAGTAGCGAACGACGCTTGATCGCAGTTGCCGTATTGGCGTCGCCCGGGGGCATTCGTTTTTCAGTCATTCGAGTCTCCTTGCGGCAGGCCGCAGTGGGCCGCGGGGTGCTGCGCGGCGCGATTGATTTTTTTATGAGAACTGTAGCCCTATAACCGCGTCAAATCAACGCAATTTGCAATGCATGCAAACATCCGGATTCGCGAATAAACAATCGCTTGCACTCCACTGCTCTACAGCCTAATATCAAAACTCTTACAAAGCAAAGGGATTTTCATGGACCTCCTGACCCTGGCGCGTGGCCCGTTACTTGTCGGCAGCGTATCGATTTTCGTGCTGGGCATGCTGTGGCGAGCGGCAGGGTTGGTTCGCCGCCCAACCAAGCTGGCCACATCGACCCCTCGGCGCGTCCATGTGCAAGGCGCGATCTGGTTCACAATCCTGCGGCATATGTTGCCGCGCGCTGGCACTCGTCCAAACCCGACTCTCGCCACGCTCAACCCCTATTTCTATCACCTCGGCCTGGCCTTCATCGTATTTGGCTATGCCCCACATATCGCTTTTCTTCACCGGCATCTGGGGGTGTCTTGGCCTGCATTGCCGGACGCAGTGATGTATCTCGCCGCGGGCGTCACCATCATCTCCTTGCTTGTGGCGCTTGCCATGCGCCTGATGGACCCGACTCTGCGACGGATCTCCAGCGCAGATGACTACATCTCCTGGGGCTTGCTGTTTCTGGTGATTTTCACGGGCATGGCCTTGATCGATCAGCCCTCCAGCGCCTATGCGGCGCAGGGATACTCCGCAGATCCCACCCGGCTGGCGATTCACCTCATGTCACTCGAACTGCTGCTGGTGTGGTTTCCCTTCGGCAAACTGTTCCATACCGTCAGTTGGTTTTTTGGCCGCGCCCAGTTCGGCGCATTCATGGCGCGTCGGGGAGTACGGGCATGATGAATCGCGAGATGTATGCACAGTTCGGCAACGCCATCGCCCATCTGGCGGAGCAAGCACCGAAGGTTGAGATGCCCGACGCGGAGCGTGTCAAGCGTGCCAAAACGGTCATGCTCGAAAAAATGGATCGCAACCTCGCGGTCGATCTCGAGAGTTGCGTGCGATGCGGCTATTGCGCCGACGCCTGCCAGTTCAGCGTGCAAAACGATGACCCTGACCTCATTCCGACGCACAAGCTCGATCTGCTGCGGCGCGTCTGGCGACGCGAAGTCGCCCCCCTGTCCTGGCTGTGGAAACCATTCACCCGGGATGTGAATGTCGATGATTTGCGGGAATGGCAGGCGCTGTGCTTCGACAGTTGCACCGAGTGCGGCCGTTGCAGCATGGTCTGTCCGATGGGCATCAACATCGCCCGCGGCGTGAACGTCATGCGCGAGGCGCTGGCCGCGGCAGGACTCGCACCAGACGAACTGCGCGCCGTGCAAAGCGAGCAAGACGCCCGCGGAACCGTGTTTGGAGCAGATGCCAGCCATCTTGCACAGGCCGTCGAAGTGGTGCGCAGCCGTGGAGTGACCGTGCATCTGGACAAACCCAAGGCCAAGGTGCTGATGCTGAC